>CABVEG010000171.1 GCA_902497185.1 uncultured Eubacteriales bacterium
ATATTCTTATTAAAAAAAGATGATCTTCTTTCAATTCTAATGATAACCCTGCTGTAATATTCAAGTAACCTCCGGAATCTACATTGTATGTTCCAATATATGGTCCTTTGATATGTAAGAAACTATTTAAAGCCTCATATACACCTCCACTTGTAACCATTTTAGTGCTTCCACTCGTGGGAGCACTGTCAATGCTTGTATTTCCCGTACCACCCTTACTAACAGGCAAAGCACCTGTAAAATCATTACTGCTTAAATTGTGTTTATGCTGAGCAAGAGCACGGTCGCCCATTTTATCATTCAGGTCATCAAGCTCATAGGATACCGCCTCAAAATTTCCGTTCATATCCGTTACAATATCTACACTGTCATCATTTTCAATATATTTAATACCATAATCACCTGTTCTGGACATTTATAACTCCTCCTCTCTAAGCTGTTTATAGCTTCTTCCCTTTAAATCTCCGTATGTTAACTCCTTACTTTTAATTAGTCCGTATGTGTTGTACTTAAGCACTGCTTCTATAATTAAATTCAAAGGCACCGTATCATCAAGCATAGCCCTTACTGCATCAAGATACTTTTTATTTTTAAGCGGTAATTTAACAACAAGCCTGTACTCACTCCAATAGTAATCAACGGTAAAATCCTCACCTACAAGGACCTCAATTTTTTTCATAAGATTTCTGTTGCCGCCGTTCAACTTAGTAAGTATTTGAAACCTTCTGAAATCAATATCATCATTAGCTGAAGAAGTAATATTTAATATCTTTTCAAGCCTTGTAAGACCCTCATTTTCGGCAGTATAAACAAACATTTCCTTAAAAATGTTATCTATATTCTCCTTAAGCAAATCAAGCTCCTTGTCCCCCGAATCACAAAGCACCTTAAATTCATATATTTCTTTCAAAAGCTGTGGCAGGTAATTAATTAACTTCATTAATAGCCACCTCCGTTAAACAGGATATAATTAAAATCAAATATTTCATTATTATTAAGAGTAACAGCTCTTTTACCGTCAATGGTAAGGGATGTAATATCAACTATTTCATTAAGCTCACTAAGCTTTGCCATAAGCTGAAAGGCATTGACTGTAAGACTTGTTGTATCCTCCCATTTTTCATTAAGCTCTGAAAGATAATCTTTAATAATAGCGGCACCTTCTAAGTAAACCCTATCTTCATCAGCATCTTCTAAAAGCTCCCAAGTCACACTTATACTAAGCTGTTTACCTTCTGCTCCCTGTACATCAACAACGTGACCAATAGGTGCAATTCCTGCGCCAAGCCCCTCCTGTTCCTTAGGGTCAAGATATTGCTTGACCTTATTAAGCAATTCATCAGATGGCACATCGTTTTCACTGTCGGTAATTATTACACCAACAGTACCGCCGCTTTCGGGAGCTCTCACAAGCTTAACCATTCCTACGCCGTCAAACTCATTAAGCCACTTTTTATAGTCAGCTCTGTTACCGCCAAAATCATCATTATTTACTGCATCAAAGTACCTTTGCCTGAAACTTTCCGTATCCTCTGTATCTTCTCCGGGTACCAGCAATTCAGTAATTTCAGCAGCTGCAAGGTCGGTTATTGTTGCAATAGGTAATGCTGTACCAAAATATCTGTTACCCTCCGTACCTGCTGTTTCACACATAACCTTCCACTGACCGAAAACGGCATTACCCTCATCATCGGTTATCTGTTCTGTAATGACATAAGTCAACCCATTAAGGCTAAATCTGTCACCAATACTTATGTTTTCCTCAATGCCATTGTATGTTGCTACAAGCTTCAGAATAGCATTTGTGGCATTCTTTGGAGCAATGCCTATTTCCTTTGCCCTTAATATAAGATATTCCCTACTTGCAGTATCAGCAAAAGCCTCCTGCATCATTATTTCCATTTGTATATAGGCTTGTGCAAGCTCAGCGCAAGCAGGAGCCAAAGCATCATAAATAACAGAGCCCTGTCTTTTATCCACATCAGACGGAACATTAGACAAGGCTCTTTTTAACAGATATTCAAATGTCAAGTTTTCAAACATTTATATTCACCTCCTCGGATATATCACCAAATATTGTTTTAACATTAAATGTTACACTAACACTATGCCTACCAACCTCAAAATCAAAATCTGTCAGACTTACAATTCTGTCATCAACAGACAAGGTAGCCCTTATTCTTCTTTCCAGTACAGCACAGGCAATATATTTATCCTTGCCAAACAAATCTTTTAATGTAATTCCATAATTGTGGTCATAGATTACATAATCATATCTTTCAGTACTTAATGCAAGGAATATTGCCTGTTTCATAGCCTCCCGCTCATCAATATAGCCTTTAATTCTGCCCTTTTTAAGGTCAATAGCATAGGTTTTTGTGGGATAAGTAATTATTTCATATTCACCAATATTGCTTAAAGGTATCATTGCTCTACCTCCCCTATTACATAAAATTTCTGTCCGCCTGATGCTCTTATAAGAAGCACCTTGTCCCCTATTTCAAGGTCAAGTCCTTTCATAAGTATTAAGCTTTTCCTTGAAAGTGAAACCTTGCTGTCTAAATTAATCATAAGCGGATTTGCAGTTGATACAGTTCCAATAACAGGTTCTACAGGCTTACTTGCATCAAATGCATTCATTGCAGCTAATTTAATAGCATCACCCAATTCAAGCATTTAATCACCTCTTTCTGCAAGTTCAAGCTTCATTGTGTGTCTGCCGTTTTCAAATGTGTGCACACAGCTTTCAATAATATATCCTGCATTAATCACATCACCTGTGTCCTTAATGCTTACCCAAATACCATTACCTGCTCTAATCCCCGGCACACCACTGTTCTCAACACTAAAAGTCTTTTTTACTCTGTTATAAATATTGAGCAATCTATTTGCCATTTCTGAAATCTGCCCTTGCGTATATCCGTCAGATATTCTTTCAGAATATTGAAGAATGCCCCATTTCATTATATTGATACTGTCTTGAGTAGAATAAACCTCTCTTGTATTAGTGTCTTTATCATCTCTGTAAAGGAGTATTCTGTTATAACTGTCTGTATCAATATCAGTCTTATATGTAAAATCTATAAGGGTATTGTAATCAGACACAAGTGACAAATTTAACATTAAATCATCATAAGCTTTTAATGTTATATCTCCAAAATCATCATAAAAGAAAAAGCTTTTGCCTGTGTATATTTTTGTCGTATCCAAAGAGTTGAATATAATATCAAACAAACTTTGGTTGTCCTCTATTCTTTCGCTTATTGTAAAGCCCGTATCTGCAATAGTCCCAATTTGCAGCCGATAGTCATTGCATATAGTTTTTATAAGCCCACTTGCAGTATTAGTATAACAGTAAGTATCCTTATTTTTTAAATATCTTGTCTGGTCATAAGCTGTCACATCTATAATCTGCTCCTTAGTCCTGCTTTTACTAAAAACATAACCCCAAAACATAGGTACATCATCATACATCATAGCAACAGCGTCACCTTCATTAAAAACAATACCTCCTGCTTCAACTAAATCCCTTGCAATTTTAAAGGTCAGCTTTGCAGGGGTGGCTTTTCTTTTAGTGGTAAGCTGTACTTTGTCATAACAAAGCTGTGATACATCATATATTACATTTTCGTGTATGATTTTAAGATTTAAACCTTTATTATTTTTGTCAATAATAAGCTTTGCTTTTTCAGCCTTGTTAAAATTAGGCAGAGCTTCGATACTTTTTTTATCAAGGTTAAAGCTTGTATTGGAACTTGATGTATTTTCTTCAAGTAAATATACTTCCACAGATGCTTTACCTTTTCCGCCAAAGGCATTTAACGCTTCCTGATGAGTATCGAAAAAAATGTCAATTTTCTTTCCCTTTATAAGTCCGCCCGTATCCTCCGCATAATATACTTTACCGTCTATGAGTAGTTTACTTCCCAAAGATATAACATCCGGGTCAACTGCTACTGTATGATTTGCTTTTGGTGTAGTCCCGCTTGCCGTTTTTGAGGGCTGTCCCGTAACTTCGGGACTATATTTACCACAACAGATCTTACAAGGACAATAAGCTGTAGCAATAAATGTACCTAAAGATTTCTTATTTTCCGTTTTCTTTACATCTGAATAGTTCGGTGTCCAAAATCCTGCTAATATTTGTCCCTCTGAATTATAATTTTTAGAATACCTACACTCATTTACCTTACTTCCGGAATTTCCTTCAACGGTTGTAAATTCATAAGAATCTACAGTACCGCTTACACCGGTAACAAAGCCTGTATGTCCTCCGCCTCCATGTGTATTTGATAATACAAAAACATCACCACGCTTTGGCAAATATTTATCCTTTGCATTATAGCCCCTCATACCAATGAACTGCTGACTACTACTGTTTATACTTGAAGCAACGCCTTTTTGTCCTAATATAAAAGCAACAAAATCAGCACACCAAAGGGTTGGATTTCCTTTTCTCATACCTGCATTTATCATCTTGGAGTAATTATATCCCTTAAAGGATAATGCATAAGAAAGCACTTCACTTACACTGCTAGACATTTACTTCACCTTCCTCACCTTTAGTTAAATTACCTTCGGGACTTGCTGTAAATGTTCCTGCGCCAACTGTTGGTTCTTGTAGTACAATAGCATCTCT
>CABVEG010000172.1 GCA_902497185.1 uncultured Eubacteriales bacterium
AAACTTATTTGGGGTACAAATGCTGCTTTTGAGCCATATGAATATATGGAAGGTGATACTGTAGTAGGTATTGATGCTGAAATTGCCGATGCTATTGCTGCTAAACTTGGTCTTGAAGCACAGGTTGAAAATATGGACTTTGACGCAATTATTCCTGCTGTTACTTCCGGTAAGGTTGATATTGGTATTGCCGGTATGACTGTAAGTGAAGAAAGACTCAAGAATGTTAATTTCTCTGATACTTATGTTGAGGCAGGTCAGGCTATCATTGTTAAAGAAGGTTCTGATATTAAGTCTGCTGCAGATTTAAACGGAAAGATTGTTGGTGTACAGAGAGGTACTACAGGTGACGAGTATGTTTCAGATGAGGCTAATGGCGTATCTGTTGCAAGTGTTGAAAGATATGCAAATGGTCCTGATGCAGCTCAGTCATTATTAGCAGGTAAGATTGATGCTGTAGTTATTGATAATGAGCCAGCTAAGAAGATTGTTGATAATGCAACAGGTCTTGTTAAGCTTGAAGAAAACTTAACTTCTGAGCAGTATGCTATTGCAGTTCCTAAGGAAAACACTGAGCTTTTAGATGCTATTAACGGTGCTCTTAAGGAGATGCAGGAAAGCGGCGAGTTACAGGCTATTTTAGACAAGTACTTAAATAAGTAATAATTTTTACGCAAGGGTGTGTGTAATGCACACCCTTATTTTGAGGAAAAAATATGAAAGATACAATTTATAATATACTGGCTTTTTTCACTTCACCTGAAACTGCAGAAAGCTGGATGGGACATTTATATGATAATTTTATAGTAGATGACAGATGGAAATGGCTTTTAGACGGTCTTAAAATAACTATACAGCTTACTGTCTGTGCATTTATACTGGGACTTTTGCTTGGACTTGTAATTGCAATTATAAGAGTAAGCTATGACAGAAGAGTAGATACTCCAACTCAAAGTTTATCACAAAAAATAGGAAGATTTATTCTTGGATTTTTTAATGTAATATGTAAGATTTACCTTAATGTTATTCAGGGTACACCGACAATTGTGCAGATAATGATGATTTATTTTGTTATTCTTGCCAATTCAACAAACAAGGTTGGTGTTGCCATATTAGGCTTTACAATTAATTCAAGTGCTTATGTTGCTGAAATTATAAGAGGCGGTATTAATGGTGTTGACAGAGGACAGATGGAAGCGGGACGAAGCCTTGGCTTTGGTTACATAGCAACTATGCTTTATATAGTTGTTCCTCAGGCCTTGAAGAGTGCACTTCCTGCTCTTTGTAATGAGCTTGTTGTACTTTTAAAGGAAACATCTATTGCAAGTATGGTTTCATTGGATGATTTGCTTGCAAAGGCACTGCTTATAAAGGGCAGAACATATAATTTCTTCCTACCTCTTATGGCAGCGGCAATTATATACTTTGTAATTGTTTCTATTTTAAGAAGTATATCAGCACGTCTTGAAAGGAGGCTGAACTCCGGTGAAAGATAATACTCCGTTAATAAAGGTTGAGAACCTTACAAAGGATTTTGGTAATAAGACACTTGCTCTTGATAATGTAAATAACAATATTTATAATGGAGAAGTGGTTGTAGTAATAGGACCGTCAGGCTCAGGTAAGTCTACATTTTTAAGATGCTTAAACCTTCTTGAGGTACCTACATCGGGTCATATATTTTTTGAGGGTACTGATATAACTGACCCTAAAAATAACCTTAATAAGCACAGACAAAAAATGGGAATGGTTTTTCAGCAGTTTAATCTGTTTCCGCATATGACTATTATGAGAAATCTTACTATTGGTCCTATGAAGCTCCTTAAAAAGAGTAAGGAAGAGGCTGAAAAGAAGGCTATGGAGCTTCTTGAACGAGTAGGTCTTGCTGACAGAGCTTATAGCTATCCCAATCAGCTTTCAGGCGGACAGAAGCAGAGAATTGCTATAGTTCGTGCTTTATGTATGGAGCCTGATGTTATGCTTTTTGATGAGCCTACATCTGCTCTTGACCCTGAAATGGTAGGAGAAGTCCTTGATGTAATGAAGGGTCTTGCAAAGGAAAATATGACAATGGTTGTTGTTACCCACGAAATGGGCTTTGCAAGAGAGGTTGCTTCAAGAGTTATATTTATGGAAAATGGTCGTATACTTGAGGAAAATAACCCTGAAGAGTTCTTTGATAACCCTAAGAGTGACAGATTAAAGAATTTCTTGAATATGGTGCTATAAAAGAATGTCTTAGGGCATTCTTTTTTTATTGAATTAATGGTTTTATTGATGTATAATTTTTATATAAACTTGAAAGACGGTGATACATATGAAGTTATATGAATTTTGTTTCAGCCCTACAGGAGGTACCGAAAGGGTATTGGACATAATAAGTAGTGTATGGCAGTGCGAAAAGGTAAGAGTTGACTTGTGCAATGCAGATTTTAATTTTTCAGGCATAGAGGTTGGAGCTGAGGATACGGCTCTTATTGCTGTGCCTTCTTTCGGAGGCAGGGTGCCTGCTGTAGTCTTTGAACGATTAGGTGAAGTCAGAGGTAATGGCGCAAATGCAGTTTTAATTTGTGTTTACGGCAACAGAGCTATTGATGATACTTTGACAGAACTTGAAGATAATTTAAGCAGTTTTGAAATTATAGCTGCAATTTCTGCTGTAGCTGAACATTCCATAATGAGAAATTATGCATCAGGCAGACCAGATAATGAAGATAGTGCTGAGCTAATTGAATTTGCCGGTAAAATTAAAAGTAAAATTGAAAATAATGTAAAAAGCAAGCCTATATTACCGGGAAATCATACTATGTATAAGGAATATGATGGTGTACCATTTAAGCCTGAAGCTGATAAAAAATGTAACCATTGCGGACTTTGCGCTGATAAATGTCCCGTAAAAGCCATAAATGCTGACGGTACAACAGACAAAAGCAAATGCATATCCTGTATGAGATGTGTAAGTCTATGTCCACGTAATGCAAGAAATGTAAATAAGGTTATGCTTTTGGTTGCAAGTAAAAAGATGGCTAAGGTATGTGGTGGAAGGAAGCAAAATGAATTATTTATATAAGGAAGTGCTAATATGAAAGCAAAATCATTGATTTTAAGTATAATTATGTTTATATCATGTTTCTCTTCGTTATGTTATGGTGAAATACTTAAAACAGAGTCTTTATTAACACCTGCTCAGGAAGTGGTACAGAATATTAATGTGGGATGGAATTTGGGAAATACCCTTGATAGTCACAATAATGGTTATGGTGGGTTAAGTGTTGATGCTACTGAAAAATACTGGGGAAATCCTGTAACTACTGAAAAATTATTTAAAGATATTAAGGCGGCAGGATTTAATGCTGTAAGAATACCCGTAACATGGCAGGAGCATATTCAAAGTGATGGAAAAATTGACCCACTGTGGATGAACAGGGTTAAGGCTGTTGCAGATATGTCTCTTAATGAAGGATTATATACCATAATCAATATTCATCATGATAAGTGGGTTATTCCTTCTTATGCACAGTATGAAAATGTAAAGACTAAAATGAATAATATATGGTCTCAGGTAGCTGCTGAATTTTCTGAATATGATAACAGGATTATATTTGAGGGATTTAATGAACCCAGATTAATAGGTATGAATGAAGAATGGACAGGAAACAGCGCAGCTTATGAAATTGTCAATAAGCTGAATATTACATTTATAAATTGTATAAGAAGCAGCGGAGGTAAAAACAGGGAAAGAGTATTAATGATTGGCACCTACTGCAATGGTGTTAGCGAAAATATTTTAAGTGCTATGACTGTTCCTAATGATAACAAGATTATAGTTACCGTACATGCATATACTCCTTATAATTTTGCTCTTAATCAATATGGTACAAATTACTGGAGCAGTAAAAATACTGCTGATACTTATGAAATAGATAATACAATGGAATTAATCAACAAGTACTTTGTATCAAAGGGAATACCTGTTATTATTGGTGAATTTGGTGCAATGAACAAAGGCAATGACAGCTGTAGAATTGACTGGGCTAAGTATTATAAAGCGGCTGCGGAAAAATATGGTATTAAATGTTTTGTGTGGGATGACGGAGGTAATTTTAAGCTATATGACAGATACAGCGGTGCATGGACTAACAATGAACTTCTAAAAGCAATAGTCAGTTAAAAGGATATATATATTGACAAAATATTGTAATAGTATTATAATATTTTTAAATAAATATGTTGCAGGGGTACCAATATGGTTGAGAAATACCCTTTGAACCTGACGGTTAATACCGTGGTAGGGAGCAAAAACGGTTTTATGGCGCTTGGCTTTCTGCTAAGCGCTTTTTTGTTAAATCTGCATATATTTGTTAATATTTTTTTGGAGGAATGACTATGAGAAATTATGCTACTCAAATGGATGCGGCTAAAAAGGGCATCATTACTAAGGAAATGGAAACAGTAGCAAAGAAGGAGTACAAAACACCTGAGGAAATAAGAGAACTTGTTGCTAAGGGCACAGTATGTATTCCTGCTAATATTAATCATACGGCACTTGACCCTGAGGGTATAGGTGATGGCTTAAGAACAAAGATTAATGTAAACCTTGGTATTTCAGGTGACTGCAAGGATTAT
>CABVEG010000173.1 GCA_902497185.1 uncultured Eubacteriales bacterium
TACCGATTGGGGTATATTTATATTTTCCCACTTCGTATTTGCCTTATTTGCAATAAATACACAACCCTTTTCCAAATTTTCAGCACCTTCTATTATATCAACATTTCCTTCGTACTGATTAGGTATATACCATAGACTTTTCATATCCTTTGAATAAAGAATACCATTAACTGTTGTATAATTTTCATTGGTATCCTTTACACCTATTTCATTTATTGTTGTATATAAATATATTCCAACTGCAAGGCTGTTGCCATATTGATTTAAAACATTTTCAGGTACTTCTGTACTTATTATATAGCTGTCAGGCAGTATAAGCTTTTTAAGATATGCGGCTCTTGAAAATGCCATTTCATCAATTTGTGTAACACCCTCCGGCACTTCAAATATTGTATCTCTTTTTCCTCTTGGATAAGCAATCATTCTTGTCATATCCTTTGAGTAAAGAACACCGTCTACAGCAGTAAAATATTCATTTTCCTCCGCCACCTGAAATTCTGTAAAACTTGTACTTTTGCCTAAATCATAGAAAACGTGACAACCATATCCTGTATTTTCGCTTACATTATAATCTCCTCCGATTAAATTAACTGTAGAAGGAATTGTAATGACAGTGTTAGTTACACCTGTCATATGATTAAAAGCACCATCAGATATTACTTCAAGTCCTTCAGGTAAATTAAGCTCTGTTACCTTTGTACAATATTGAAAAGCAAAGCATCCTATTTTTCTTAAGGTTGAAGGAAACTGAATTTCATTAATAGATGACATATAGCCTGAAGAAGATAGAAATGCCATATCGCCAATTTCACTTACACCCTCCTCAAAAACAACCCCACCATTTAAAGACCTGCAAAAATAAAAGGCATAATTTCCTACATTTTCAACACCGCCAGGAATAGTTATTCCTCCGCTTATATTAACACATTCATAAAATGCCGCCTCTCCTAAATAATAAAGAGTGTCAGGAAAAACTATTTCACCACTTAAATCACTGCATCCCAAAAATGCTTGATTTCCTATTTTTTCAAGACTATCATTAAATTTAACTGATTTTATTTTTGAATTTCTGAAAGCATAAGCATAAATATCCTTTGTATTTTCAGGTATAACTATATCATCAGCAAGGGAAGTGTAAGCAAAAGAGGCAGCACCAATTTGTTCTATACTATTTGGAATAGACGCAGTTGTAATTCCGCTTATTTCATAAAAGGCAAAGTGTCCTATATTTATTATGCCCTCCGAAATATTTATACTGCTTATGTCTGTTAAATCAGTATTTCCGTAAAGAATGTTTTCATATCCATCAATTTTATAATATCCGCCCACATCTGTTATAATATTTCCATTGTAAAAATTAGGCACAACAACATCAGTTTCATTTCCATTATATGTATAAAGAGTGTGTCCGTCCTCTGACACTGTCCACAATCCATTTTCAGCCTCAATAATTTTTATGGCATTTTTATTTATTACATCCGTTGAATCCTCATCTGTACTAAACTGAATTTCAACTGCCGAACCGCTTAACAGTATTTCACCTCTGTTAAAATATTCATAAACATATCCATTTTCATCAGGCTGGGATTTTATTGTGTAAGAAGTTCCGTTAATTAATGCACTAATATTATAAGGATAAGAGTTTCCATTGTATTTAAAAAGGAGCGCCCTTATACTGCTGCCATCACAATATACATTTTTTAAATCAATATCAGCGCCAATACCATCATCAGAAAACAGCATTACATTATTAATTGTTTCATCAAACTCAATAGTTTCTTTATTGATACTGTAATTTTGAAAATTTACAGTATCAGGGTTTTCTTTAATAAATTCATTTCCATATACCGCAGAATTTATAAGTAAAGCATAAAGTATAAATACAACAAAACCTAATATTTTTTTAACTGACACATTTACCTCCAAATTTCTATTCCTTAAATATTTTCAGCTCTTTTATAAGAGGATATCTTTTTTTAGCAGAGCCAAGGATCGTAATAAGCTCCTTAAAACTTCTTTCTCTTGTAAAAAGACGTTTCATAAACCTTACAGGCACATAGGTCCACGCAAATAAAGCTGCAAATTTATTTTTTCTGGCAAGTGGCCATGCGCTTTTACCTGCATTTTGAAGGTTACAAAGCACCCTAAAAATTATAAATCCGCCTTTATCTTTCTGTGTGCTGTTGCCTATAAGCATAGTTGCACTGTTGTTTCTTGCATCATTCTTTTTGCCGAAATTGCCGTCATCAAATACATTTTTTATAAATTCATCGCAAACTTTATCATCAGCATCTTTACACCAAATACACTTTTCAACAGGCAATCCAATATATTTACAGCACATTTTAGTAAGAACCTTTGTGAAATTCAATATTTTATATTCTCTTAACATAGGTTCAAGGTCATTTTGCCAAACATCAGAGGTAAGTTCATTATTTACAAACATTGCCCAGTCCGTAATCTGCCTGAACCCTATTCCACTGCCAAGATGATGAATTACGTGAAGTAAAAGTATTAAACCATTATATTTAGTTTCAGGTTTTGGAAATTCAATACCTCCCACCCTTGCTGTTACAGTGCTTTCAGGTATTTTTTGAATTTCTGCCGACAGATTTTCTCCCAGTTCACCGTCAGGAACACCGGGAGCATTTAAATGTATTTCAAATTTAACATTATTTTTTCTAAAACCAGCTTCATGACTAACCTGCGGAAATATAATTATCTCTTCATAACCATTATCTTTCATAAGTCTTTTGACAGCTTCAAATTCTTCTTCCTTAACAAGAATATCTATGTCACCCATAGCCCTTAAATCAGGCTTAGGATAATTAACTGCTGCTGCAGCACCTTTTAAAACGGCACAATCTATCCCCTTTTTCCCAAAAAGTTCAAGTAATGCCCTATGCTCATACATAATATTTGAATTGCGCATTACAGAAACCATACTTTCTTCTTCCCAGTTAAGTATAAGCTCTGAATCAGGTGCTTTTGACTTTTTAAGCCTGCAAACACTTTCATAAATTAAAGCAACAACAGTCTGATTTATTGATTCCTCATATATAACATTCCAATTTATATCCTCTGCAAAATCATCAATACTTTTGTTATCAAAAATTGACGCTGACAAAAGTTTTAGAAACATAGTTTCGTTAATGGTCATTTACTTTCCTCCCAACAAAAAGCAATAAACCCTTTTATAATACAGTTTAAAGTTCAGATGTACAGTGGGGACATCTTGTTGCATCAATATCAATTTCGCTCTTACAATAAGGGCACTTCTTAGTTGTAGGTGCTGTAGGTTCTTCTTCCTTCTTTCCTAAACTTTGGAGCTTATTAAGAGCCTTAACAATAACAAACAGAACAAGAGCAGTAATAATAAAGTCAATAATTGTGCTTACAAGCTGACCAATAGGGAAAGGTCCAACTACCCAGCTGCCAAAAAGAGCATCTGTACTTGACTGACCCGTAATCGCACCAAGCACAAGAGCAATAAGAGGTGTAATGATGCACTCAACAAGCATAGTTACAATTTTACTGAAAGCGCCACCAATAACAACACCAACAGCCAGGTCAATCATATTTCCCTTCATTGCAAATGTTTTGAATTCTTCTAAAAATTTTTTCATAGTCAAAAATCCTCCTTTAACATATATTGTTATTTTACACTAAAAAGAGAATATTGTAAACATTATTTGACAAAATATGTATAGCCAAATTTTGAATAAATTTACTCCGGTAGGCAAACCTAATAATCAGGAGGGATGATTATGGCTATTAACAAGGTAGAAATATGCGGAGTAAATACAAGTAAACTTCCTACCCTTTCACAGGCTGAAAAGGAAGAACTTTTTGCTAAAATAAAAAAGGGCGATCAAGAAGCTCTTTCAAAATATATTTATGGTAATTTAAGGCTGGTTTTAAGTGTTGTACAGCGCTTTAACAACAGAGGAGAAAGCGCAGACGATATATTTCAGGTCGGCTGTATAGGTCTTATAAAAGCTATTAAAAATTTTGACACTGAACGAGGTGTTAAATTTTCAACATATGCCGTTCCTATGATTATAGGTGAAATAAGAAGGTATTTAAGGGATTACAACCCCATAAGAGTAAGCCGTTCAGCAAGAGATACTGCATATAAAGCATTGCAGGCTAAAGAAAAACTTACAAGTGAAAACAATAAAGAGCCAACTATTGAAGAAATTGCAAAGGAGATAGCAATGACTAAAGAGGAGGTTATTTTTGCCCTTGAGGCAATTCAGGACCCTATTTCACTTTTTGAGCCTATTTATCATGACGGTACAGATGCTCTGTATGTTATGGATCAGGTAAGCGACGAAAAAAACACTGATGCTGCATGGCTGGAAAATATTTCATTAAAAGAAGCATTAAAAAAACTCAATGACAGGGAAAGGTATATTATAAATCTAAGATTTTTTAAAGGAAAAACACAAATGGAAGTGTCTGAAGAAATAGGTATAAGTCAGGCACAGGTAAGCCGTCTTGAAAAAAGTGCATTAAAGAATATGCGTAAGTATATGTAAATTATTGTTTATCTTACGATTGGCTTGCAAATCGTAAGATAAGAATTCAAAAGCATTTTGCGGTCGCACAAAGTTTGTCTGTTT
>CABVEG010000174.1 GCA_902497185.1 uncultured Eubacteriales bacterium
TTGTTACGGGAATGAGAATACATAACTTTGTTTTAAGTGTCATACTTCTGTTCCTTTCAAAACTTTCAAGGTTGTTTTTATAAAGCTTTGTTGATTTAAACCAATTATTAAATCTGCTGCTGCCCTTTGCAAAGCATACAGAGGATACAATAAGAAAGGGTGTTGTAGGCAGTAGGGGAAGTACTACGCCTACTGCACCTATAGCAATACAAATAAATCCAAGGGCTATAAATATGTATTTCAAAATATCACCTCCATTAACTAATCTCTTAAAACCTTTCCGTCCTTAATATAATATGTTCTGTCAGCTATACTTAGGGTTGACTGCTTGTGAGAAACAAGCACAATAGTTTTATCCCTTGCATCGTAAAGGGATTTTAAAATTATACCTTCATTAAGGCTGTCAAGATTACTTGTGGGCTCATCAAGAAGCATAATATTGGCATCGGATAAAAATGCTCTTGCAAAACCTATTCTCTGCTTTTCACCGCCAGACAGCCTGTCGCCAAGCTCGCCGATAGGAGTATTATAGCCTAAAGGCAGCTCACATATGAAGTTATGAATAGATGCTCTTTTTGCTGCCTCTTCAATTTCACTGTCTGTTGCATTAGGCTTTGCAACTTTTATATTGTTTCCTATTGTGTCATTAAACAAATGTGTTTCCTGAGTACAATAGCTTTCGTTTTGTCTTAGGGAATGAGTGTTTATATTCTTAATTTCTTCACCTGACAGCAGTATTTTGCCCCTGTCTTTGTCCCAAAATCTCATTATCAGCTTTAAAAGTGTAGATTTTCCACAGCCGCTTTTGCCAAGAATACCCGTTATTTTGCCTTTTTCTATATTAAGAGAAATGCCATTTAATATTTTACTGCTGTTGTATCCAAATTCCACGTCTTGACATACAATATCTTCTGCAACTATATTTTTGCCATTGTTTTGTTCCAAGGTTTCAGGCTTTTCCTCTAAAAGTGCAAGAACTCTTTCACCGCTTGCAAGAGTTTGTGCTAAATTGTTTGAAAGATTGCTGAGAGCTATAACGGGACCATAGGAGCTCATTAGAGTTACAGAGGCTATCAATGCACCTTCAAATAAAATTACATTTTTAGAATAAAGATAAAATGCCATAAATACCATTACAATATTAAAAAATATTATTGATCCCTCAGTCAGATTTCGTATTTTAATTTCATTCTTTTTCAGCTCATTTTGAAATTGTGAAAGGCTTTCTGTTTTGTTTAAAATACTTTCCTGTGCCTTGCTGACCATATTGTATTGTATGAGTTCACCTAAGCCTCTCAGATTATCAAGAAAAAGGCTGTTAAGTTCACCTGCATTATTTCTATAATCAAGTCCCGGTTGTTTGACCCTTTTTCCGTTTATAATCGGAAGGACAGCGCCTACAAATAAATATGCAATTAATGCAATTATACCAAGAACAGGTGAAATGGAGCTTATAAATATAACAAAAATAAGTGATGTTATAATACCTATTGCAGCAGGTGAAATTGTATGGGCATAGAAAACCTCCAAAAGCTCCACATCACTTGTAATAAGCGCAATAAGATTACCTTTGTCATTTCCCTCTAATTTAGCCGGACAGAGCTTTCTGAGAACTCCAAAAACCTTACTTCTGATTATGGCAAGGAGCTTAAAGGCTATGTAGTGATTTGATGCTTGCTCGCCATAGTGTAGTACACCTCTTAAAATGGCAAACACAGCCATTAATATAGAAATTTGCTTTAAAGTAATGATTGTATTTCCGCCTGCTAAATTTACTATACCCAAAGCGCCTAAAAGGGGAATTGAGGTTGCGCACAAAAAGCCAAGTACACCTAAAATAACTGCAATAATTATAATTAACAGCATTGGTTTAACAAGTACAATAAGCTGTGCCATTATTTTTAAGCTGCTTTTTTTACTCTTCATTTACAAAGCCTCCTCTGCCAAAGTTTTCAAATGCTGTCTGCTGATTATAAAGCCTTGCATATAATCCCTTATTTTCCATAAGCTCTTTGTGAGTGCCTGATTCCATAATTTTTCCCTTGTCAAATACAAATATATTGTCTGAATTTACTACATTTGCCAGACGGTGAGAAATAAGAATCACCAGCTTATTCTTTGAAAGCTCTGTAACGGATTTCATTATTGTTTCCTCACTTTCTGCATCAATGTTTGATGTGGCTTCATCGAAAATGTAAATTGGTGTATCATGGAGCAGTGCTCTTGCTAGTGCAAGTCTTTGCCTTTGACCGCCTGAAAGATTAGCGCCCTGTTCCAAAACAGGGGAATCAAGTGTCATTTCATTCAAATCAGCTGTTTTTAAAACCTCCAGCATTTCTTCCTGTGTTGCGTTATTATTGCCCATTTTAAGGTTGCTTTCCACTGTACCTTTAAATATATAGCTGTTGTGCTTTATAAGGGTGATTGCATCCATAAGTCCTGTTTCCAAAAAACTGCAAATTTCTCTTTCTCCTATATATATATTACCCTCAAAGCCCTTAAGCCTGCCTGTTAAAAGTGCTGCCATTGTAGATTTTCCGCAGCCGCTTTTGCCTACAAAGGAGTAAAGCCCCTTTTGCGCTGTTTGTATATTTACGTTATTTAATACCTTTTTGGAATTATCATAGGAAAATGAAAGATTCTTAATATTAATATCTAAATCCTTTCCTAAGCTCAAATTTCCCTTTGGCGGTACATTTGTATCAATAATCCTAAATATTTTGTCTGCTGCCGCTGCCCCGTTCATTGCAATATGGAAAAAGGAGCCAAGCTGTCGCATTGGTATAAAAAATTCAGCTGATAAAAGAATTATAATAATTCCCTCTAAAAATGCTACACTGCCATTATGCATACAGAAAAGCATTGCTATAATGCCCGCTGCCGCACCGCCATAAGCTACAACATCCATTACAGAAATGGAATTAAGCTGCATAATAAGTACTCTCATTGTTGCTTTCCTAAAGCTTTCTGCTCTTAAATTCATATCTTTGTGTTTTTCTTCATCTGCCTCATAAATTTTAAGGGTTGTAAGCCCCTGTATGTTTTCAAGAAAGCTGTCACCAAGTCCCGTATATTCGTTCCAATATTTACTTAACAGTTTTTTTGCAAATTTTTGTACGGCAATTATTGACAGCGGTATAAGGGGAACACAAATTAAAAGTATTAGGGCAGCCTGAATATTTAAAAATGATATTATAATAAAAAGTGTAACAGGTGCTGCCACGGAATAAAAAAGCTGAGGTAAATATGCTCCGAAATAGCTTTCAAGCTGGTCTATACCTTCAACACTTACCTGAACCGCCTCTGCTGTAGGCACAAGCTGATTGTAGGACTGTCCCATTTTTGCAAGGTGTGAAAAAACTTTACTTCTAAGTATCAGCTTTACCTTTTGTGTCAGCTCTGTTGATGTTAATACAGCTTTTTTAGTAAAAAAGGCTCTTATTATAACTGCTGCAAATATAATAATAAACAATACAAAAGCAGGCTTAATATCGGCTAAGCCGTAAAGAAAGCAGTGATTTATATATAAGCATATTGTAATTGTGGATAAAATGCTGCACAAAAGACACAGCCATTGAAAAAGAACTATCTTTGATATGTATTGTCTTACATTGGGAACAAGAGATAACAGACGTCTATTGATCATAAAAAAATAAGCCCTCCTAAATGATTTTTTGCATCAAAAAAATAACAAATCATTTAAGACGGGCAGTCTGATAAATTTGAAAACAGAAAAATATTTTCCATGTAGGAAAATTATATATGATTAAATTTATTTTGTCAATTACATTTATCAAAAAAAAATAAAATTTTCTATTGACATATTTAAAAAAATTATTTATTTTAAAATATAGTGTGGTTAGCAATAGCAAACTTTTTTTACGGAGGCAGAATATGGAACTTACAAAATCACAATTAAACTATATTATAGCTATAAAGCAGCTTATAGGAAGTGAGGTGTCACAAAAATATATATGCGAATATCTTGGAGTTAAAAAACCTACGGCAAGTATAGCTTTGAGAAATCTTGAGGACAACGGTTATATTGAAAAAAGGGAAAAGGCAGGTATAAACGAATATTCCCTGACAGATAAATCCTATGAAATTATTGATAATATTGAAAAAGAAAAGTTTGAATTTATGTCTTTATTTAATGATTATCTGGGAATTGATTTTGATATTTGTGAGGCTGAATATAAAAGGGTTTGGGGTGATTTTAGTATTGAATTTGTAAACAGACTTTCGGCTGTGAGAGAAGGGGGATACCGTAAAAAAGAAAATAATAACAGGTATGAAAACAGCTTTTACGGAATAGCCTTTGGTACATATGAAATACCTTTTCAGGTGGTACAGGGGATTGAGGGCATACCTTCAATGGGAGATAAGGGCTTTATTCATCCCGCAAGGCTAATTATAAACAATGACAAACAGGAAATAATACTTGAGTCAAGACAGATATATTATAAATCAAAAGATGAGCAGATGCTTAAAGGAAAGCTTAGCAGGCTTTATTATCTTGACAGTAATATGAATTGGACATTATCAACTGAAAAGGCTGAAAATATGTGGGTAATACCTGTGAAAAAAATAATTTGTCAAAAGGATAATTTTGGAAAAA
>CABVEG010000175.1 GCA_902497185.1 uncultured Eubacteriales bacterium
GCCCTTCTTTAATAATTACAGAATTATTGGACAGATTTTTGCAACATACTGGATTATTGAACAAAATAACTGTATGTATCTTATAGATCAGCATGCTGCCCACGAAAGAGCGCTTTATGAGGATTTTATAGAAAAGTTCAAAACTTCATCAATATTAAGTCAGCAGCTTTTGCAGCCTATTGCTGTTAATTTAAGCGACAGTGAAAAGGTTGTTGTTGAGGAAAATATGGAGCTTCTTGAAAGTTTTGGCTTTGAGATAGAGGAATTTGGTGCTAGAACTTATGCAATAAGGTCAGTTCCTTATGTTTTTGATGCACCAAGCAATGTCAGCTTTTTTATGGATATTGTAGATACTCTGGCAGATAAAAATTTAAAGAGCATATATGATACCAAGGAAGATGCCATTGCAACTATGAGCTGCAAGGCAGCAGTAAAGGGAAATGACCGATTAAGTTATAATGAGGCCCAGGAGCTTATACAAAAACTTTTAAGACTTGAAAATCCCTTTACCTGTCCTCACGGCAGACCGACTATTATTGAAATGACAAGATATGAGCTTGAAAAGAAGTTCAAGCGTATTCAAAACTAGGGGAGATTTAATGGATACATTAATTTATTATGTTATAGACGGACTTACCATAATTATAGTGACTACATTATTTGAATATATAAAGGCGCTTATGTCAACCATCCAGGGGGATGAAATGCCTAAAAGTCAGGGTAAACTGACCCTTAACCCTGTTAAGCATTTTGAACCCATAGGATTTATTCTTTTTCTGTATTCGGGTTTTGGCTGGGCTAACCCTGTTGAAACCTCATCAAGAAATTATAAGGACAGAAAAAGAGGAATAATTGTAACTTATATTATGCCTATAATTTTGTCACTTGTGCTTGCTGTAGCTATTAAGCTTGCTATGAATTTGCTTATATTAGGTGGTATTGATAATGAATATATAAGTCTTATTCTTGCAATGCTTTCGAGAAATTTTGCGGCAGTTGGCATATTTAATATTATACCTGTCTATCCAATGGCAGGCAGTTGGATATTAAGATGTTTGTTAACTCCTAATCAGGCTATAAAGTACAGTCAGTATGAAAAGCCTTTGCAAATTCTTTTAATATTCCTTCTTATTCTTGGAATTTTGACTCCTGTTCTTAATTTTGTTGTTGAACTTATAGTTTAAAGGTAGTGTAATTATGAATTTGGATATGGAAGTTAAGCTTGAAAAATTTGAAGGACCTATGGATCTTAATAGTTAAAAATAAAATTGATATATATGATATTCCAATTGCTCTTATAACAGAGCAGTACCTTGAATATATTAATGCCATGGGCAAGTATAATATGGAAAATATAAGCGAATTTCTTATTATGGCATCTACATTGATTGAAATAAAATCCAGACTTCTTTTGCCTAAAGAGGTTGATGAAAATAATGAGGAAATTGACCCAAGAGAAGAGCTTGTTCAAAGACTTATTGAGTATAAGAGATTTAAGGGTATTGCTGAGGAATTTAATATAAAGCAGAAAAGTGCAGGATATTCCTATTACAGAGGCAGTGACAGGGAGCTTATTAAGAAAATTAAAAAGGACGTTCCAAAGGAAATTTCCGATATTTTAAACGGAGCTACAGGTGATATGCTTTTTCGTGCTTTCAGAGAGGTTTTAAGACGTCAGGAACTAAAGACAGATAAAATTAGAAGCGGTTTTAATTCGGTTGAGAGGGAGGAATTTACTCTTGAGGAAAAACTTGAACAGCTTACAAACCTTATATCCACAAAAAGACGTTTCAGTTTTTTCAATATTTTCAGTTCCACAAGCAGTAAAAATGAAATTGTTACAACTTTCCTTGCTATGCTGCAATTAATAAAGGAAAAGAAAATTAAAATTATTCAGGAAGAAATATTTGAGGATATTACAATTACTACCTATGAGGAGGCTTGCTAAATATGACTATACAGGAATTGGAATCAGTTATAGAGGCTATACTGTTTGCTTCAGGCGAGGTTGTAAGTGTAAAGAATATAGCTTATGCTACGGAGCAGGACGAAAATACGATTAAAACAGTAATATCAAATCTTTCTGATAAATATGCATATGAAAACAGAGGCATCAGAATAATACAGGTAGAAGAAGGCTTTCAGATGTGCACTAATGCAGAGCATTTTAATTACATAAAAAAGCTTTATCAGGCTCCGGTAAGAAAGGTCCTTTCCACAACACTTCTTGAAACCCTTGCAATTATTGCATATAAACAGCCTGTTACAAAGGGGCAGATTGAGGATATAAGAGGTGTGAGTGCTGATCATGCCGTAAACAGACTGGTGGAATATAACCTTGTTGAAGAAGTTGGCAGACTGGATGCACCTGGCAAACCTATATTGTTTGGTACAACTGATGAATTTTTAAGATATTTTGGATTTTCTTCTCTTCAAAATTTACCTGTTAGTGAAGTGGATTTGGAACAGCTGAGAATCGAGGCTGAGGCTGAGGTAGGGGCTATAACTGATGGAAAGTAAATAAATAGTTGATTATTAGTATAAATTTCCATTTTTTCCGCTTATACAAAATTTATTATTGATTTTTAGAACCATATATAATATAATACCTATATAAATAGACATATCCTTGCCGCCGGGTAAGGAGTTAAGCGTCAGACTTTCTATCGTTAGGCCTTTGAAGATAGAAAGATCTGGCGCTATTTTTTTGATTTTTGGAGGGCATAAAATGAAACAGCAATCTTTTATAAGGAAATTTATTCTTTATATAGCTTTAAGTGTATTGGGAACATTAGGGGTATCCTGTTACATTTTAGCAGATACATTTTTTGTGTCAAAAGGCTTAGGAACAAACGGACTTGCTGCTTTAAACCTCGCAATTCCGGTATATAACTTTATTCATGGAACAGGGCTTATGCTTGGTATGGGAGGTGCAACAAAATTTTCAGTTTGTAGAAGTCAGGAAAAATATGAAGAAGTTAATCGAATTTTTACAAATACTGTGTATCTTGCAATATTGTTTTCAGCTGTATTTACTCTGTTGGGATTTTTCTTTTCCAAAGAGCTGGCAGTATTTCTGGGAGCAGATAGAAATGTGTTACAAATGACCGATACTTATTTACGATGGCTGATGCTTTTTGCTCCGGTATTTATATTGAACGATGTACTTCTTTGTTTTGTCAGAAATGACGGTAGTCCTCAACTCTCTATGATAGCAATGGTTATTGGTAGCTTTTCCAATATTGTGCTTGATTATATTTTTATTTTTCCAATGCATATGGGTATTTTCGGTGCTGTTTTTGCAACAGGCTTATCACCTGTTATCAGTATGATTCTGATGCTTCCTCATTGGATTAGAAAGAATAATACATTTCATATTGTAAAATCAAAAATGATAGATTATATTATAAAGCAGGAGTTGTCACTTGGCTTTCCTTCTTTAGTTGCACAACTATCTTCAGGCATCGTTATGATTACATTTAATGTAATAATATTGAAATTAGAAGGGAACACAGGAGTTGCTGCTTATGGTGTGATTGCCAACCTCTCTCTTGTAATTGTTGCAATATACACAGGAATTGCGCAAGGTATTCAACCGTTGATCAGTTCATTTTATGGTATAGGAAATAATAATCAGGCAAGAACGGTACTAAAATATGCAATGTCTGCTATGCTGATAATATCCTGTGTAGTTTATTTGATGATTTTTATTTTTGCACAGCAGATTACTACCGTTTTTAACAGCGAGAACAATATGAAATTACAAATAATTGGAATAATAGGGCTTAAGCTGTATTTCATATCGATTTTTTTTGTTGGATATAATATTATTTTAGCAACATTTTTTACTTCTATAGAAAAAGCATTGCCAGCTCATATACTGTCGCTTTTAAGAGGACTTATACTGATTATTCCAATGGCATTTTTAATGTCGGCATTATGGGAAATGATTGGCATATGGCTTGCCTATCCGATAACGGAATTTATTACCGCATTAATTGGGCTTGTAATATATAGTAAATATAAATTTTAAATTAAAAATGGGAGAAAAGGATTATGAAGATTGAAGAAAAAAGCGCATTACTTGTAATTGATATTCAACAAGAGGACTTTATAGGAATGAGGGAGGATAATTTTAATGCACCTGAGTGGGATTGTATCCGTAATGCAAAGCGAGTATTGGATGTTTTCAGGGCAAAGAAATTGCCTGTTATTCAAATTAAAGAAGTCCACAGATCTGATATGGTGGATTTTGGAAGGGAACTGGACGGCTCAGAGGGAATTCATTGTATGGAGAATTCACCTTATACAGATTATGCAGAACTGACTTACCCTCTTGAGGGAGAATATCTTATTTCCAAAAGGAGATACAGTGCATTTTTTGGAACAGACCTAGAAATATTGTTAAAAGGTCTTCATGTAGACACACTGTATTTGATTGGTGGACTGACTGATGTTTGTATTCACTATACGGCAGTAGATGCACATCAGAATGACTATCATATTAAGGTAGTAACTGATGCTGTAGCAGGTTCCAGTGAAGAAGCTCATAATTATGCATTGAAAGCAATACAGTATTTACAACGTGATGCGTTGATTAATGTTGCAGATGTGG
>CABVEG010000176.1 GCA_902497185.1 uncultured Eubacteriales bacterium
CCTATTGTCTTATTAAAAAAGGCAATAGGCTTTTTTTATTGTAATAATATGGACAGGTCTTTCATATATACTATTGAGGTGGTACAAATGAGGGTATATGAAATGTGCAGCAAATATTTGTGCGATAGTGTAAGAAAGCCTGTTTTTAGCTGTAATATTAATTTGGCTGAGGAGATAAGGTTAAGACTTGGCAAAAGTATAATAATAAAATACTGCAATAAAGAGGACAGGTTGTCTTATGAGGTAAACCGTCAGGATATAGATGATATTTACGGCCGGCTTACACAGTATTCGCCTTATGCCTTTAAGGAGGAAATAAACAGCGGTTATATTACCATTGAAGGTGGCTACAGAATTGGCATAACTGGTACGGTTATAGAGGAAAGAGGCATTGTAAAGAATATTAAAAACATAAGTGCAATGAATATAAGAATAGCAAGGGAGATAAAAGGCTGCTGTAAAGAGGTCGTAGATTATATAAAGGGCAATACTCTTATAATTTCACCTCCGGGAGGAGGTAAAACTACTTTTCTGCGTGATCTTGTAAGGATATGGAGTAACAACGGAAGAAATATATCGGTTGTTGATGAAAGAAATGAAATAAGTGGTACATATTTGGGAGCAAGTCAGCTTGACTTAGGAGAAAGAACCGATGTAATGGTAAATGTAAGCAAGGCAAAAGGATTTGAAATGATGTTAAGAGCAATGGCACCTGATGTTATAGCTGTTGATGAAATAGGCGGACGGGATGATATTGAGGCAATACGCCGTGCAATGAACTGCGGTGTTACAGTGCTTTCAACTGTTCATTCCTTTAATACTGAGGATATACTTAATAAAATGGAAATTTCAGAGCTTGTTAAAAACAGAGTATTTGATACTTATGTTTTTTTAAATAGGAATTTTGGAAATAACAGAGTGGAAAAAATTTGTAATAAGGAGTTGAATACAATATGGCAGGGAAGCTTGTAGGATGTATGTTGGTAATTGCAGCCTGTTTTATGGCAGGCTACAGACTGTCAATAAGGGAAAAGTTAAGGCTTGATGAACTGTTGTACTTTAAGGAGGCTGTTACAAAAATAATGTCAGAGCTTGAGCACAACAGAGCAACATTTTGCGATGCCCTTATAAGAGCAGTAAATATTGAAGACAATGAAATATTAAGTGCCGTGTATAATGCAGTAAAAAATAACAATGGCATAAAAACGGCATGGAAATATGCTTTTGAGGAGAATGGCAGAAACTGTTATATGACTTTAGAAGATATAGACAGGCTGTCGGTTTTAGGTGAGGGCTTTTCAAAAAGTGATATTGACTTACAGAAAAGTTATGTTTCAAATGCTGTTGACTATATAAATTCTCAGGAAAGTATAATAGTCAAAAAGCTGGAAAAGGATAAAAAGGTATACAGAAGTGTAAGTATAACTGTGGGCTTATTCATAGTCCTTCTTTTGATATAGGAGGCTTGAAAATGGATATAAATATTGTTTTTAAAATAGCGGCAGTGGGAATTCTTGTTTCTGTTATGAATCAGGTGTTGTCAAGGGCAGGCAGGGACGAACAGGCTATGTTGACAACTCTTGCCGGGCTTGTGGTTGTACTATATTGGATAATTCAGTACATAAGTGATCTGTTCAGTGAAGTTCAGACTCTGTTCAGATTGTAGGTGGAATTATGGATGTTATTAAAATAGGCATTATAGGTTTAATAGGTGCTATACTTGCCACTGCATTAAAAAATGAGAAGGGCTATGGCTTTTTTATATCAATAGCTACGGGAATAGTACTGCTTTTTATGCTTTTGCCTGCTTTATATGACATATTTAATAATTTTGTGAATATAGGACAGGATATAGGTATAAAAAGCAGCTATGTGACAGTTATGCTTAAAGCCCTTGCTATTGCCTATATTTCTATGTTTTCATCACAAATATGCAGAGATTTCGGACAGAACAGCATAGCCGATAAAATTGAGCTTGGCGGAAAGGTAATTATACTTATAAATGCTATGACGGTAATTAATGAACTTATAGAAGAAATGCTGGGGTTTATAGTGTGAAAAAAATATTATTTATTGTTTTGGTTACTCTTTTTTTTAGCTGTAATGCAAGGGGAGAGGAAAGTATTGAATTTGATTTTGATACCTTGGAAGAAACAGTTGAGGAAAAAACTGACTTATCATTTAATGAGCTTTTGAAGTCGTTTATTGAAGGAAAAAATGTAATAGAAATAATAAAATCTGAGTTTGCCGATACATTTAAGAAAAATATTTTTGGCGGTAGTCTTTATATGAAGGCAATTATTGTAATAAGCATAATTTCATCGATAATCAATATTGCTGCTGTTGATATTAGGGATAAATCTGTTTCGGGACTCGTATCATTAATAGGTCAGATTATGATAATAGGCATTGCTGCTGCATCATTTAAAAATTCTATTGAGCTTTTACAAAATACAGCTCAAAGTGTGACAGATATTGTAAACAGTGCAGTACCTTTTATAATAATGCTTCTTACTGCCATTGGAAATCCTGCTGCTGTAGGAGGGGGCGGTATAATTGCTGCTGCTGCCGGTATAGTAGGCACAGGTATAAATACGCTGGTTGTACCTTTGCTTGTTATTTCAACTCTTTTAAGGATACTGAACATACTTTCAGGCAAGCAGCTTTTGGATAAGCTGTCTGAGCTATTTATGTCTGGCACAAAATTGGGTCTAAAAGCAGGGGCATACATATTTGTGTTTTTATTATCTGTTGAGAAATTAAGCGGCGGAGTTATAAACAAGGGTGTAGGAGGCTCTCTTAAATCTATTGTTAAAATGGTGCCTGTTGTAGGGGATGTTATTGGAGGAGCCGGTGACGTTGCCCTAAATACTATAGGCTCTATATCAAGTGGTGTAGGACTTATTATTATTATAGTTATTATGATTGTAAGTCTTGTTCCCGTTATTCATATTGGAATTACTGCATTTATGTTTAAACTGATTGCGGCAGTACTTGAACCTGTTTGTGACAAACAGACCATTGAAATAATAGATGCGGTAGGTGAGGGAAATTTTATGATCTTATCTGCACTATTTATAATAAGTACAATGTTTGTAATAGCTTGTGCAATTATTATTTGTGGGGTGTTTTAGATGGAAATGATTAAAGACTATGCGGAAAAAATAGGTGTGTTTGTAGTTATAGCTGCTTACATTGATTTAATTATGCCGAATAACAGCTATAGAAAATATGTTAAGCTGATTATGGGGGCTATGCTCACGGCTATTGTTATGGAACCGATTTCTCTAATCATAAAGAGGTGAAAAAATGGATATTAATAAATTAATAATGGATAAAAGAGCTGTATTTATTATTGTATGTATGTTATGTGCAGGTGTAGTAATGCTTATGGGTATGGGCACTAAATCTGAAATATCAGTTAAAAGTGAAACGGTATCTGATATTAACGGCAGTCTTGAAAAAATATTGTCGCAGGTAGAGGGTGCAGGCAGGGTAAGGGTACTTATTAATTATAATCAGTCTGGTGAAAAAATACTTGCTTACGATATGGAAAGCAATATTAATGAAAAGGAGAGTGGTAAAGAAAACAATACAAAAAGTGAGGTGGTTTATGACGGCAACAAAATGCCTGTAGTATTAAAAGAGTATATGCCAAGGGTTGAAGGTGTAATTATTGTTGCTCAAGGAGGAAACAATGAAAATGTTAAAAAACAATTAATTGCAGGAACTGTGGCATTATTGGGGATTGAAGAGCATAAAATAGAAGTACTAAAAATGAAATAGGAGGTTATTATGTCTATCAAAAAAAATCACATTATTATTACGGCTCTGGTAGTTATGATTGGAGCAGCAGGTTATCTGAACTACATAGATTCAGCTCCCGGTAATTTAAGTGAAGTAATGCTTACTGATGAAGGGGATTTGGCGGCGGTACCTGATGAAGTAGCTGTCAGTGATGAGAATCCTGAAATATTGGGGGAGGAGGCTGCTCTTGAGGCTACTACGGCAAAGACAGAAGGCGCTACTGAGGAGGCGGCAAATCCTGATGCCGGCACAGCCGTATTTGTAAATTCATCAAATGATTCTTCTTATTTTGTTCAGGCAAAGCTTGAAAGAGAGCAGTCAAGAAACAAACAAAAGGATATGTTAAATGAAATGCTCAACAATGAAAATATTGACAACGAAAAGAAGAATGAGGTAACAACTGCAATGCTTCAAATTCAGCAGAGAATAGAAAAGGAAACTGCGGCAGAAGCAATGATTGAAGCAAAAGGCTTTAATGAGGTATATGTGAGAATTGATGATGATACTGTTGATGTAGTTGTTGACAAGGCAGAGCTTACTGATGCGGAAATTGCTCAAATTGAAGATATTGTTAAGAGAAAAACCGGTGTAAGTGCTGATAAGATAAGAATTACACCGTTAAAAAAGTAAATATGGAATGATTAGTCCCTGTGTGGTGTACAGGGACTTTTTTTGTTAAAAATTAATAAAACATTGCAAAAAATAGATAATATGTTATAATTAAAAGTAATAGATAAAATTATAAAAAACAGAAAGATTTATAAAGGTGGACGACAATGAGCAGAAGAGATGCCAGAAAGCA
>CABVEG010000177.1 GCA_902497185.1 uncultured Eubacteriales bacterium
AATGGAAGGTATGCCTGCAAGAAGCTCAACTGCCGGCTTAACAACCTTAGCAACATTCTTAGAAGCAACCTCTGACATAAATACTGCTGTCAAAAGACCAACCGGAACACCAATTACTATAGCTGCTGCCGTACCTAAAACTGAAGTAAGTATAATATAAGCTATACCAAAGCTGGGCTCTGCTGCTGTAGGTGCCCATTCTGTGCCAAAAAGCATTTCAGCTATACCTACCTTAAATATTGCAGGCACACCTGATATAAGCATATATACTGTAATTGCAATTACTGCTGCAACTGCTGCAAAACCACATACAGTAAACACACCGCTCATAAAGACCTCAACAAAAGACTTGCTTCTGTTACTTCCCTTTACTGACATATTTTTAACAGCAGTTGAGCTGCCGACTTTATTTTCGACAGCTCCCTTGCTGCTTAAAGAGATTGTTTTTTCCATTGAATCCACCTCAAGCTTTTAAAACAATTTACTTTGTTGTAACTAAACCAATCTTTGTAATAATTTCCTGACCCTTTTCTCCGTCAATGTAGTTAAAGAAATCCTGAACTGTCTGGCTCTGCTCTGAAATTTCACCCTTAGTAGCCATTACAAATGGTCTTTGAATAGCATATGTACCATTCTTAATATTTTCAGCTGTTGCCTCTATGCCATCAACCTTTAATGTTGAAACTGTATCATCAATAACGTCAAGTGATACATAACCGATAGCACCCGGAGTTGAAGCCACCTTAGCCATAACTGCACCTGTTGAATTGATTTCCTGAGCATATACACAAGCATCTTCAACACCTAAAATTTCTTCAAAAGCACCTCTTGTACCTGAGCCTGCTTCTCTTCCGATTACAACAATAGGTGAATCTGAACCGCCAAGCTCGCTCCAGTTTTTAATTTCTCCCTTATATACCTTAGCAAGATCATCCTTTGTAATATCTGTAACTGTGTTTGCCTTATCAACTACAATACCGATACCGTCTAATGCTACAATATTTTCAACAAGTCCCTGTGCCTTTTCTTCATCCTTTAAAGCTCTTGATGAATTACCAATATCTACAGTTCCTTCAGAAACAGCCTGAATACCTGCACCTGAACCGGTAAACTGAACATCAATTTCGACGCCTGTTTCATTCATATATTCTTCCTTTAAAGTGTTGCAAAGCTTTTCCATTGAAGTAGAACCGCTCATTGTGATTACATCATCACTTGCTGATGATGCAGCAGCCCCGGTAGTTGCCTCACTGCCCTCACCCTCTGTAGGTGCAGCAGAACCGCAACCGGCTAACATAGCCATTGCTAAAACAGCAGATAACATTAATTTAATTGTCTTTTTCATCTTTGTAAAATCTCCTTCAAATTTATATTTTGTATTTACAAACCAAATTATATATAAAAGAATATTATCCTTCTATCAATATTTAGTTATAAGTTTGTAAAATAAAAGTAAATTACATAAATTTAACAAAAAAAGAGATTGCTCTCATAAAAGAAAGCAACCTCATAAAAAATATAAATAAAGGATTTACTTAATTAAGCCTGCCATCTGTGGTAATGCCATACTTGCAGCAGGAATATATGTTACAACTAAAAGACCTGCTAAAATTGCAACATAGAACATAAGCATATAAGGCATAACCTTTGCAAGTGATGTCTTACCAACCTTAATTGCAACAAATAATGTGTTGCCAACAGGAGGAGTAATGTTGCCTATGCATAAGTTATAAGTAAGCATTAAACCAAAGTGAACAGGATTCATACCAAAGCTCTTAACTATAGGAAGGAACAAAGGTGTGAATATTAATATGGCAGGAGTAACGTCCATAAATGTACCTGCAACAAGAAGAATTACATTCATAATTAAAAGAAGTAAATACTTATTGCTTGTAATACCAAGTAATGCTGCTGAAATAGCCTGTGGTATCTGTGTGAAAGCCATAACCCAGCTTAAAATGTTGGATACGCCAATAAGGAATACAATCATACCGCTCATTTTAGCGCTGTCAACAAGTATTTCCTTAAATGACTGCCATGTAATATTCTTATAAATAAGACCTAAAATCAAAGCATACACAACAGCAATAGCAGAGCCTTCTGTTGCTGTAAAAATACCGCCTACAATACCGCCGATAACTACAACTATTAATGAAAGTGAAGGAATTGCTCTTAATGTAGCAACACCTAAATTTCTAAAGCTGAATTTACCCTTAATGCCAACATAACCCTTCTTCTTTGCAATAATAATTGCAACTATAATACAGCATACTGCCCAAATTATTCCTGGAATGTAGCCTGCTAAGAATAAAGCGGCTACAGATGTGCCTCCTGATACAAGGGAATATGTAATTAAGGCATTTGACGGAGGAATAAGCAGACCTGAAGGTGCTGATGCACCATTTGCTGCTGCACATACTGCCTTGTCATAACCCTGTTCTTCTTCGCCTGCTGCCACCATATTTCCAACTGCCGCAGCTGCTGCTGAAGCAGAGCCTGAAATAGCACCAAACAAAGCATTCGCACCTACATTTGTTACAAGCAAAGAGCCCGGAAGTTTTCCCAATATTGCATTAACAAAGTCAACAAGTCTTTTTGCAATACCACCCTGATTCATAAGATTACCGGCTAAAATGAAAAATGGAATTGCAGTAAGACTAAACTTACTCATACCTACAAATGTTCTTTGTGCCGCAGTTACAACAGAAACATCAAGAGGCACTGTCTGTAATATTGCAACAAGCGCAGATATACCTATTGAATAGGAAATCGGTACACCTATTATCAATAATACCGCCAATATAACAATAATAATTAATAATGATTGAATTGCCATAAATTATACCTCCCTGCCCTTACAAATATCAACAACATTTAAAAGTGCATAAACCATATTTAATACACCGCATAATGGTAAAACAATATAGAAAATACCAATAGGAACACCAAGAGATGATGTGAGCTGTCCCATGGCAAGGGATGTTATTTTAACACCACCGTAAACAAGAATAACGGCAGAGAATAAAAATGCAATAATCTCTGCAAGAATAAGGAAGCCCTTTCTTGCCTTGTCACCCATTTTATCAACTACAATAGGTATATTCATATGACCTCTTTCACCTGTTACAACAGATGCACCAATAAGTGCCATCCATGCAAAGAGATAAGACACAAGTTCCTCTGACCAAGGTGACGGATTTTGAAGAATATATCTTGTAAATACCTGCCAACAGGTAAGAAGCACCATTGCGGCAAAGCTTACCCCTGCAAGCAGATTTAAAAACTTATTTAATAATTTTCTAATGCTGTCCACAAAAATCCCTCCTACTCTGTAAACTTTGCGTTATATTCCTGAATTGCATCATAAATAGGCTTAATGTCAGGATTGTTATTTAATACAGTTTCGTGTAATGGCTTACAAGCGTCCATAAATGGCTGTACATCAGGATAATAGAACTGTACGCCCTGTTCATTTTCAGCTCTTTGCTTAGCCTCCTCAACTGCATTTGTCCATTCTTCTCTTTCAACCTTGTTTACAAGCTTAAAGCCTTCCTCAAATATTGCTCTTTCCTCATCAGAAAGATTTTCAAGGAAATTGTAATTGCCGATTAAAATATCAGGAACCATCTGGTGCATATCATAGGAATAATATTTACATACATCACCATGTCCGTTGTTAGTAAGAGCAAGCTCATTATTTTCAGCACCGTCAATAATATTTGACTGCAATGCAGTGTAAACATCACCAAAGCCCATAGGTGTTGCTGAACCGCCTAAAAGACGCATCATTTCAACATTTGTAGGTGATTGCTGTACTCTTATTTTCATACCCTTTAAGTCCTCAGGCTTTTCTATAGGCTTTTTAACGGTATAGAAGTTTCTTGTACCCGCATCAATCCATGTAACAGCCTCAAAGCCTGCCTTGGCAGTTGACTTAAATAGCTGATCTGTTATTGCGCTGTCATCCATAACTGCATGATATGCCTCCGGACTTGAAAACAGATAAGGCAAATTAAATATCTCATAATTTTTACTAAAGGTTTCAAGAATAGCATTACTTGCTACACAAAAATCAATAGCACCTGTCTGCGTAAGCTGTACCATATCAGTCTGAGAGCCTAAAAGCTCACTTGGATAAACCTCAACATCATATTTATCTCCAAGATTTTCTTCAATATATTCTTCAAAGGCAGCAAGAGCAATATGTGTTGGATGCTCACTTGACTGGTTATGACCTATTCTTATTATCTGCTTTGAAGTACCTGAACTGCCGCAGCCTGAAAGAACCGTAAGAGAAATTGCAGCAGTAACTACAGCACAAAGAAGCCTTTTATATCTTCTCATTATTAAAACCCCCTTTAAGCAAAACTGCTTTTATACACCTGAATAAGCTGAGAAACCACCATCTACAGGAATAACAACACCTGTAATAAAACTTGCTGCCTCATTATTTAAAAGGAATAATAAAGCACCGTTAAGCTCCTCTGCCTCACCAAATCTTTCCATAGGTGTAGCAGCAAGTATTTTAGCTGTTCTGGCTGTCGGAGAGCCGTCCTCGTTA
>CABVEG010000178.1 GCA_902497185.1 uncultured Eubacteriales bacterium
GGCTCCAGAGAGCTGACGGTTGGTGGAAGTCAGTGCTAAAGTTTTTGATGAATGGACTTATGAGACTTGCGGCGAAAGGAAGTAAGTATTAACAACTTATTAGCCGGCAACGGGTTCTCCCGTTACAGAGACAGGATATGTTAGTATCTGGGATTGGTGGCTTAACATGGCGTATTTACGACCTTGTCCAATTCGGGCAAGGTCTTTTTTTATTTATAATTCTCCATCGGCAAATTGAAATTAATATTTTTATTATAAAGGAGAATTTAACAATGAGAAATTTAAAGACTTATGTAAGAGAATTTTCAGGAGATACTGAAACTCCCATTACTATTTTTTATAAATATGTGGGAAATGAAAAAGGCTTTTTGCTTGAAAGCCGAGGGGATGGTAAAACCAACTTTTCAATAATGGGCAAAAATCCTATGGCGGTTTTAAGTGGCAATGATGAGCTTACTATTGATGAAAAGGGTGTTAAGACCACTGTTAAAGGCAGACTTCTTGACAGTGTAAGGGACTATATTAAAAATATAAAGGTTACTGATGAATATAATCTTCCTTTTACGGGAGGGGCTGTAGGTGCAATGGGCTATGATATTATAAGACAGTATGAAAAAATACCCGAAATTAATCCTGAGGTTGTAGACACACCTATAGTTCATTTAATGGTCTTTGATGAATTTATAATTTATGACCACTTACACGACAGAATTAAAATTGTTGTACTTTCTGACAATGATGAATCTGCAAATAAAACTCTTGACAGAATGGAAAAAGAGGTTATGTCCTCTGTTCCTGCCGAACACTATGCCGTTAAAGAGCCGTCATTTATTAAATTTACGTCAAATATGACTAAGGAAAAATACGAGGGTATAGTTAAAAAGGCTAAAAAGTATATTTATGATGGTGATATTTTTCAGGTTGTTTTATCTCAAAGATTAACTGCTGAAACTAATGATAAGCCTATTGACCTTTACAGGAGATTAAGGGCAATTAACCCGTCACCATATCTTTTCTTCTTTAATTTTGAAGATTATTATGTTGCCGGTTCCTCTCCTGAAATGCTTGTTGAAGTAAATGGAGATACTGTAAGAACCTGTCCTATTGCAGGTACAAGAAAAAGAGGCAAAAATCCTAATGAGGATATAGAAATTGCAGCAGGGCTTTTAGATGACCCTAAGGAAAAGGCAGAGCATACAATGCTTGTGGATTTGGCGAGAAATGATATGGGACGTGTGGTTGAAATAGGAAGTGTAAAAATTAAGGAATTTATGCAGGTTCATTATTACTCTCACGTTATGCACCTTGTTTCCCTTGTAGAGGGAACAAAGAAAGAAAACATTGACAGCTTTGATGTTCTTTCAACCTTCCTCCCCGCAGGTACTCTTTCAGGTGCACCTAAAATAAGAGCTATGGAAATAATAGAAGAGCTTGACGGAAATATGGATACCTGTATTGCCATAAGAACTATGATTATTAAAAATAATAAGGTCTATATGCAGTCAGGTGCAGGTATTGTTGCTGATTCAATACCCGAAATGGAGTATGAGGAAAGCCATAATAAGGTAAGAGCCTTGGTTAAGACAATAGGAGGGGAAGTATAATGATAGTTTTAGTTGATAATTATGATAGCTTTACATTTAATTTATATCAGTATATAGGTGAGTTTGACAGAGATATAAGAGTGTTCAGAAATGATGAGATCGACGGGCAGGCAATACTTGAAATGAAGCCTGACAGAGTAGTAATATCTCCCGGCCCCAAAATTCCCGAGGAGGCAGGCAACTGTATTGAAATTATAAAGACCGTAGGAGGTAAAATTCCTCTTTTGGGTGTTTGTTTAGGTCATCAGTCAATAGCTGCCGCTTACGGTGCTGTTGTTACAAATGCAAAGGAGCTTTGCCACGGTAAGTATTCATTTATGGAGCATAATGGTCAGGGTATATTTGAGGGTTGTCCTCAGCCTATGCAGGTTGCAAGATACCATTCTCTTTCAATTAAGGCTGACACTGTTCCCGATTGTCTTGAAGTAACGGCTATGGCAGAGGGTGAAATAATGGCAATAAAGCATAAGGAATATGATGTAATAGGATTGCAGTTTCATCCTGAAAGTATAAATACCCCTCAAGGTATTAAGCTTGTTGAAAACTTTGTGAAAGGAAAGTTCTGATTATGATTCTTGATGATATAGTAAATGTTAAAAAAGAATACTTATTAAACAGTGAATATACCTTTGATGTAAAAAGACTTTATGCTGCTGTGGAAAAGCCTGTTGCAGATTTTAAGGCGGCTATGTCTAAAGAAGGGCTTTCAATAATAGGTGAGGTTAAAAAGGCGTCACCCTCAAGGGGACTTATAAAGCCTGATTTTGATCCCGTTGAAATTGCTAAGGAGTATGATGGTGCTGTAGATGCAATATCAGTCCTTACGGAGGAAAAATTCTTTATGGGAAGTCCTAAATATTTAAAGGATATTCATAAAAATGTGGATTTGCCTCTTTTAAGAAAGGATTTTGTTATAAGTCCATTGCAGATATTTGAGGCAAGAGAACTGGGAGCGTCAACAATTCTTCTTATTGCTGCAATTTTAAATGATGTGAGAGTTTTGAAAGAATATATAAATATAGCACGAGGTGTAGGTTTTGAGCCTTTGGTCGAAACTCACAACAAGGAAGAAATTGAGCTTGCTTTAGAGGCAGGGGCAGATATTATAGGTATTAACAATAGAAACTTAAAGGACTTTACGGAAGATATTTATACAACAGTAAGATTAAGGGAGCTTATTCCTGATGATAAAATTGTTCTAAGTGAAAGCTCCATACATACTGCCGATGATATAAGAATATTGAAAAAAGCAAATATAAATGGTATATTAGTTGGTGAAAGTTTTATGAAATGTGATAACATAAGGGCTAAGGCTAAGGAGTTTAAAGAGGCTTATGTATGTTAAAATTTGTGGTTTAAGGCGTGTTGAGGATGCTTTAATGATAAATGAATTTGAAAATATTAAATATGCAGGGCTTGTATTTGCCGATACTAAAAGAAAGGTAACTCTTGAAAGAGCTGCTGAAATTAAAAGGGCTTTAAGAGCGGATATTAAAACAGTAGGTGTTTTTACGGAAACATCAGCTGAAAAAATAAATGAAATAGCTGATACTGTGGGACTTGATATTTGTCAGCTCCACTCAAATGAAACTAATGATGATTGTAAAAAAATTAATACAGCAGTATGGAAAGCTATCAGAATTAAGGATAATAAAAGCATTAATGAGGCTGACGGCTTTAAAGACTGCGTCGGCTTTGTCCTTGACAAATATAAGGCAAAGGAATATGGCGGTACGGGAGAGGCTTTTGATTGGAACATAGCTAAAAATTTCAGTGAAAACCATTTTACAATACTTGCCGGTGGCTTAAACAAGGACAATATTATATTGGCAATCAATAAGGTTAAGCCCGATGTTGTGGATTTAAGCTCCTCAGTGGAAACTGATGGCTTTAAGGATTATGAAAAGATAAGAGAATTTATGGAAAGGATTGACTGTAATGGAGTTAAATAAGGATTTTGGTATATATGGAGGACAATTTGTTCCCGAAACGTTAATGAGTGTATTGGATGAACTTGAAAATGCTTACAAGGATTACTGCTCAACAGAAGAATTTAAAAATGATTATATGTATTATATGAAGCAGTATGTAGGCAGACCATCTTCATTATATTTTGCGGAAAGACTTACTAAGGAGCTGGGCGGAGCAAAGATTTATTTAAAGAGAGAGGACTTAAATCACACAGGTGCTCACAAAATTAACAATGCCATTGGTCAGGCACTTCTTGCAAAGCATATGGGCAAGACTAAGGTTATTGCTGAAACAGGTGCAGGCCAGCACGGTGTTGCAACAGCTACCGTAGCAGCACTCTTTGGTATGGAATGTGAAGTATATATGGGTGTTGAGGATATTGAAAGACAAAAGCTGAATGTTTTCAGAATGGAGCTTTTAGGTGCAAAGGTTGTACCTGTTTCAAGCGGCACAGGCACTTTAAAGGATGCAACTAACGAGGCTATAAGGACATGGGCGGCAAGAGCTGAGGATACTTTTTATATTATAGGCTCTGCTGTAGGACCTCATCCATATCCTACTATGGTAAGAGATTTTCAGAGAATAATTGGTGATGAAACAAAAAAGCAGATGCTTGAGGCTGAGGGCAGACTTCCTGACAGAGTGTTTGCCTGTGTAGGCGGAGGCTCCAACTCTATTGGTATGTTCTATCCTTTTATTGAGGATAAGGAGGTTGAGCTTGTTGGTGTTGAGGCAGCAGGTCACGGTATTGAAACAGGTGAGCACGCAGCAGCGTTTTCTCCCGAATCCAGAGTGGGTGTTCTCCATGGTATGAAAACTGTACTTTTACAGGATGAGGACGGACTTATTAAGCCTGTTTATTCCATATGCGCAGGTCTTGACTATCCGGGTGTAGGTCCTGAACACGCATATTTAAGAGATATTGGCAGAGTTGAGTACA
>CABVEG010000179.1 GCA_902497185.1 uncultured Eubacteriales bacterium
ATTATTTATGTTATTTTATTTTACAGGTACAGGAAATAGTCTGTATGTTGCCAAGAAATTTGAAGAAAATCCAATTAGCATACCTCAGATAATAAATAATGATAGGCTTAGCTTTGAGGATGATAAAATAGGAATTGTATGTCCTGTATATTGTCATATACCACCTAAAATGGTTATTGAATTTATGAAAAAAGCAACTTTTAAGACAAATTATTTTTATATGATTTTAACCTATGGAAACAGACACGGAGGTGCGGCAGATCTGACTGAAAGCATAGGAAAAGAATGTGGAATTAGAATTGATTATATTAAAAACATACTTATGGTCGACAATTATCTTCCTATTTTTGATATGAATGAGCAAACAGCCATTGATAAAAAGGTTGATGAACAGATTAGAGCTGCTTTAGCCGATGTTACTGCAAGAAAAAAGTATATTCCAAAATCAACAGAGGAAGACTGTAAGTCACATAGAGCATTAATTGAAACAAATTTAAAAATGCCCGGATTTAATAACGGCGAACAGATTAAGGTTACAGATAAATGTATTGGCTGCGGCATTTGCGAAAAGGTATGTCCTGTAGGCAATTTTTATATTGAAAATAATAAAGCATTGAGAAAAAAGGAAACCTGTGAATTTTGTCTAGCTTGTGCAAATAATTGCCCACAAAAGGCAATTACAATGAGTGTAATGGATAAAAATCCAAATGCCAGATATAGAAATGAAAATATTTCATTACAGGAGATTATTGAGGCAAATAATCAGCTTTAATGTGATTTGCTAAACGATTGGTTAATAAAAACACCTGAATATATTCTGAATTTTAGCCAGTTATTGTTGACATATAAATTTAAGTTTGATATAATCAATATATAGACGTGCTCGGGCACGAAAGGCGGTGACTATTATGAGTATTACTATTAAAGAAATTGCTGCAATGGCAGGAGTATCCAGAGGTACAGTTGACAGAGTTATTCATAACAGATCAGGAGTAAGCCGGGAAAATATTGATAAGATTAATAAAATAATCAGTGAATACGGCTTTAAACCTAACAGCCTTGCCAAAGCATTGGCAACAAAACAGAAGTCTAAAAAAATTTGCGTTATATTAAATTGTATAGGTAACTGTTTTTTTGATGATGTATTAAACGGAATTGAGGCAGCAGAAAAGGAGCTTAGTTATTACGGAACCAATATTATATTAAAAAAACTCAAGGGCTATAATTGCTCAGAACAAATTGAGGCAATTAATTATATGATGAATGAGTCTGTAGATGGTTTAATTATTTCTCCAATTAATGACAGCAATGTTATTAAAAAAATTGAGGAATTAAATGTACCTGTTGTTACCTGTAATATGGACGCTGACATAAAAAATAAAATTGATTATGTTGGCTGTAATTATACAACCAGCGGTAAAATTGCAGCTTCTGCTCTTGTTATGCACGCATTTGGCAGAAAAATCAATGTGGGTATTGTTCACGGCTCTAAAAATATAAAAGGGCATATTGAACGATATGAGGCATTTAAAAATGTAGCCTCACAATGCGAAAACATTAATATAATCGATTATTTTTATACCGAAGATGATAATGCTACAGCTTATGAAAAAACTAATGAGATGATAAATAATAATGATATAGATTTTATATATGTTGTAGCAAGCGGTATTGATGGTGTAATGCAGGCTATAGACGAGAGTTATAAAAAAATATATGCTATTACAAATGATGTTCTGCCAATTACTATTGAATATTTAAAAAAAGATATTATTAAGGCTACTGTTTATCAGCATCCCTTTAAGCAAGGTTATAATTCAGTAACAACTCTGGTTAATTATATTTACAGAGGAAATGTCAACAACCGCAATTTAAAAATAAACTCAGAACTTATAACAAAATACAATATTCCGGATTATATTTAGGAGGTTTTTACAATGGAATACTTTAGTAATGTTAAAAAAATTAATTATGAGGGTACTAAAAGCACAAATCCTTTAGCTTTTAAATTTTATGATCCAAATGAGATTATTATGGGAAAGCCAATGAAAGAACATTTGAAATTCTCAATGGCTTATTGGCATACTTTTACATATTTAGGCGGAGATCAGTTTGGTGGAGCAAGTAAATCTCATCATTGGGATTCTGATGATAAAATGTCTACAGCAAAAGAAAGAGTTTATGCCGCCTTTGAATTTATGGAGAAAATGCAAATAGAATATTTTTGCTTTCATGACGTAGATATTGCTCCAAGAGGTGAAACTCTTTCTGAAACAAATAAAAATCTTGATGAAATTGTATCAATAATTAAATCGGAAATGGCAAGAACAGGCATTAAGTGTCTTTGGGGAACAACAAATGCTTTTGGAGATGCCAAATTTGTACATGGTGCGTCAACATCATGCAACAGTTCAGTATTTGCATATACTGCGGCACAAATAAAAAAAGCTATGGACATAACTATGGAACTGGGCGGCGAGAATTATGTGTTTTGGGGAGGAAGAGAGGGCTATGAAACCCTTTTAAATACAGATACTGAAGCAGAGCTTAATCATTTGGCAATATTACTGAAAATGGCAGCTGACTATAAAAAGAAAATTGGTTTTAAGGGCACATTATTAATTGAACCAAAGCCAAAGGAACCAACAAAACATCAGTATGACTTTGATGCAGCTACGGTTATGGGATTTTTAAGAAAATACGGTCTTGAAAATGATTTTAAAATTAATATTGAGGCAAATCATGCAACATTAGCACAGCATACTTTCCAACACGAATTAAATATGTGTAGAATTAATGGTATGCTTGGCAGTGTTGATGCAAACATAGGTGATCCAATGCTTGGTTGGGACACAGATCAATTCCCTACAAATATTTATGATACAACTTTAGCTATGTATGAAATATTGCTAAATGGAGGCTTAGGTACAGGTGGTCTTAATTTTGATGCTAAGGTTAGAAGAGGCTCTATTGATGAAACTGACTTGTTCTATGCCCATATTGCAGGTATGGACACATTTGCTTGGGGATTGAGAGTTGCGGCAAAACTTATTGAAGATAAGGTATTTACAGACTTTGTTGATAAAAAGTATTCAAGTTGGAAAAATGACCTTGGTATCAGCATTGAAAATGGTACTATTGACCTTGAAGGACTTGAAGAGTATGCCCTTAAAAACGGTGTAACTAAAAATGAATCCGGCAGACAAGAATTGCTTGAAAGCATTTTAAATCAGTATATTTATAATAATTAAGGTGGATTTATGTATTATATTGGTATAGATTTAGGAACATCATCTGTTAAACTACTATTGTTAAATGATAAAGGTGTTTGTAATATAGTTTCAAGAGAATATAATGTCAGCTATCCCGATTATGGCTGGGCAGAGCAAAATCCTGAGGATTGGTGGAATGAAACCATTAAAGGAATAAAGGAATTGACTTGCTGTATTGATAAAAGCCAGGTTAAAGGCATTAGTTTTGGTGGTCAAATGCACGGTCTTGTTGTACTTGATAACAACGATAAAGTAATAAGACCCGCTATACTTTGGAACGATACAAGAGCTCAAAGGGAAACGGATTATCTCAATAATGTAATAGGCAAAGAAAAGCTTGTTGACTTAACGGGAAATATAGCATTTGCGGGTTTTACGGCACCTAAAATTATGTGGCTTAAAAATAATGAACCTAAAAATTTTAAAAAAATTAATAAAATAATGCTTCCAAAAGATTATATAGCTTACAGGCTTACAGGTATACATTCTACAGATGTTTCAGATGCGTCAGGTATGCTTCTCCTTGATGTTAAAAACAGATGTTGGTCAAAAGAAATGCTTAAAATTACAGGTGTAAATGAACATCAGCTTCCAACCTTATTTGAAAGCTATGAAGTAATCGGAAAATTAAAGTCTGAAATAGCTTCTGAATTTGGCTTTTCTGATGTTAATGTGATTGCAGGTGCAGGCGATAATGCTGCTGCCGCTGTTGGAACATCTACTATAATTAGTGGTAATTGTAATATTTCATTGGGTACCTCAGGTACTGTATTTGTTGCTAGTGATAAATTTGTTCCTGATTATAAAAATGCAATTCATAATTTCTGCCATGCCAACGGCAAGTATCATTATATGGCTTGTATATTATCTGCTGCAAGTTGTAATAAGTGGTGGCTTGAAAATATATTAAACACCGGAGATTATGTAACTGAATATGAAAATTATAATTCATTGGGAGATAATGAAGTAATATTTTTGCCATATCTTATGGGAGAAAGATCGCCTCTTAATGATTCTGATATTAGAGGTATGTTTTATGGCATTAGTGCAACAACTACTAGACAGGATATGTCTGTAGCTGTGCTGGAAGGTGTGACATTTGCACTTAAACAGAATATTGAAATTATAAAATCTATGGGTATAGAAATTACTGAAAGCAAGGTTTGCGGCGGAGGAACGAATAATGAACTTTGGTTAAAAATACTTGCAAGTGTCTTAAATATTAATTTACTTA
>CABVEG010000180.1 GCA_902497185.1 uncultured Eubacteriales bacterium
AGTGGTCGTCCGTTGTAACTGCAAAGATAAGCTAAATTAGTGTTTATCCCTCCATAAACCCAAAAACGGCCGTTGCATTCGCAACAGCCGTTTTTTACAAGGTATAAATTAATTACTTTAAAGTTACCTTAGCGCCAACTTCTTCAAGCTTAGCCTTGATAGAATCAGCCTCTTCCTTAGAAGCGCCTTCCTTAAGCATCTTAGGAGCACCATCAACAACTTCCTTAGCTTCCTTAAGACCAAGACCTGTGATTTCTCTAACAGTCTTAATAACCTTAATCTTCTCAGAACCAACCTCAGTTAACTCAACGTCAAACTCAGTCTTTTCTTCCTCAGCAGCACCTGCAGCAGCACCACCGGCAGCAACTACCATACCTGCAGCAGCAGATACACCAAATTCTTCCTCAGCAGCCTTTACTAAATCATTAAGTTCAAGAACAGTAAGTTCCTTAACAGCTGCGATAATTTCTTCAATAGATAACTTAGCCATTTTAATTTCCTCCATAATTCTGAATTTTATTAATTTTGTTTCTAAATAAGTAAAATAATTTTTAAGTTAAGCACAGATTAAGCCTCTGTAGCTTCGCCGTCCTTTTCTGCAATAGCCTTGATAACTCTTGCAAAAGAACCCATAGGGGACTTGAAGCTGCCCAACAACTTTGAAAGGAGAACCTCTCTTGATGGAATGTCAGCAACAGCAGCCATACCCTTAGCATCATAACAAGTACCTTCGATAACACCAGCCTTAAACTCAAGAGCCTTAGCACCCTTCATAAACTTGTTCATGATAGCTGCAGCAACAGTTGGGTCTTCATAACAGATAGCAATAGCACTAGGACCCTCAAAATAATCCTTTAAGCCCTCAAACTGAGTACCCTCTACTGCTAAATTCATCATAGTATTCTTGTAAACCTTGTAATCAACACCAGCCTCTCTTAACTGCTTACGAAGAGAAGTATCCTCTGCAACTGTAAGACCTCTGGCATCAACTAAAACTGCAGAACTAGCCTTTTCAAGCTTTTCCTTAATTTCGTTTACAATAACCTGCTTTTCAGCAACCTTAGCCATTATTTACACCTCCTATAAGATTTTTAGGTGAAAACACCTGTCAGTGTTTCCAAAAAGCCGTATAAAAAAACTCCCTGTCATAGACAGGGAGGCAAATACAAAATCAAATGTATCCTCGGCAGGTAGTTTCACGTTACGACATATTGTCACCTGCTGTCTACGGCACTTTTTGTATAATAACATATTTAAAACCCTTTGTCAAGAGTTTTTTTCATTTTTTACATAACAAATTTGTTTTTATTTAAAAATTGGCTCTATTATAAATACTAAGGCTTTAAGCCCTATATTTATTAAGAGCCTTTTATATTGTTTTGTTTAACTATTTTTGTTAAAAAATTTCAAAACTTGCTCGCAAGTTTTTGTGCCCAATTTGAATTTGCTAAGCAAATATTTTCTCTATATTTATTTTATAACCTTTTAGTTTAAGTTTACGTTTAAGGCTTAAACGCTATATTTTTAACATAGCCTTTTAATTTAAGCTTATGTTTAAGATTTTAAGCCCTATATTTATTTCATAACCCCTTTTAAGCCTATATTTTATTTAACAGCGTAAGCCAACAAAAAAAGCGGTGCAGAACAAGTTATCCACACCGCCTAATTATTTTCAATCAAAAATCGACAAATAAATTTTTTATAGGTATTTAAAAGCTTTATTAATTATAAATCGTTCCTGTGCCTGAGCAAACAGTACAGGTCTTTTTACCTGAGCCTCCGCAGCTAGGGCATCTGCCCTCTGAAACGTGACCGCCCAAGCCTATGCTTGCTGATATTGCAATACCTGTACCGTGACAGTATGAGCAGGTAGTAGAGCCAAATCCGTGGCAAATAACACAGGTTTGTGAGCTTGGCACTGTGTTTTCGAATGAGCCGCCGCTGCTTTGAGATGAGCCTGTATTGCCTGTTTGCTTGTTATATGAGTTCATCACCTGCATATTGTTGCCATCAGCGTTCATTACATAAATATTTGCCTCTGTATATCCCTCTGTTAAATGGCTCTGTCCGCTGTATATCGCACCCGAATACTGGTCTGCCTTTGCTACTCGTGTTGAGCTTATCTTACCGCTCCAAAATACCACCTTATTGCCGTCACACGCTATATAATTATATTTTTCATTTGAGCCTGAGGCAACAAGAGTTTCTGATGTGCCTGTCGCAGTATTTGTACGTGTTATACTGCTGTTGCTGCCTGCATATCTGTAGCCGTTAAATGAGTCGCCCTTGCCTTGCTCACTCTCATAAACTGTTTGTGATATTTTTGAAGTATTGTTTGTATTAATATCACACATATAGTATTCGGTTGTCTCTTCACTGTCGTCATAGCCTGATGCTCTGCTCATATATTTTACCTGAAGATATACATTGCTGTCGTTAGCAAAGGCTGACACCGATGACGGATAGTTTTTTGTAACAAGCTTCTTTGAGCCAACTATCTTTTCCATCTCTCCGCTGCCTGAAAGCGTATAAACATCGGTAACACTGTTTGTGTCGGTGTTTACGGCTGAAACCTTATGCTCTATAGTTCTGCTTGTATCACCGTAGTTTGCCTTTGTAGATAAAATATACAGAAGATTGTTTTTTGCTGTTAAATATTTCACCGTAAATGTGTTGCTGCTGTTTACGACCTTGCCGCTGCCCTGCATAATAACAGAGGCATTGCCGCTGCTAATGTCAACCTTGTAGAGGTTAAATACATCATTTTCGTCATTTCCGAAAGCATAAAGGCTGTTGCCAACTATCACAAATTTTGTTATTGTGCTGAGCCTTGCAAAAATTATATTTCTTTGCTTTGTATTTACGTCAATAGTGCATATATTCATATTATCTTCATTGAGATAATATATCTTGCCGTCCTTTACAACTATGCCCGATGGAGCTCCACCTGCATTGTACTCAACAGTGCTTGTGCCATTATAGGCATACACATAAGGCTGATAAATAAAGGAGTAGTACACGATCTGACCGTCTATATAGGCACAGCAGGCATTAGGATAGGATACCTGTGTATTGTAGCCTGTTGTGTTTTTATTTGTAAGTGTGTTTGTAAGCGGCTTATTGTCACTTGTAGAAAACGAATCAGTGCTTAAAGCATTTGTAGTCGTTTTATTTTCACCCGCTAAAAACGCATCAAAATTACTTGCAGCCGAATTATTTGAAGCTGAATTACTATCACCTGCCAAAAATGCATCAAATTTATCCTCAAGAGATGCAGCATTTACAAAGCATATGCTGTTTATTGTTGCAATAGCAAATGCAATAAGGGCGGCTGTATATCTTTTTATATTCATATGCGATCCCTCCATTATTTCAAGATCCTATCGCAAGTATTGGTGCCAAATATCCTACTTTACGAATTTGAGCATTTAGCTTGCAATCGTTACTGTTTTTGTGGCTGCGTCCCATCCTACCTGACAGCTGAATGCCTCAGCTATTGCTCTTGCAGGTATCATAGTTCTGCCGTTTATAATTTCAGGTGGAGCATCTAATGTCTCGTCTATTGCAGAGCCTCCAACACTTCCGTATCTCATTATTGAATTGCCTACTGTAAGGAGTGCGGCGGTATTACCCCTTGTTGCCATTACTGATTTGCTGTTTGCGTCCCATTCAACAGTTGCACCAAGAGCCTCAAGTATTGCCCTCATAGGAACGAGAGTACGTCCGTTTGAAATAACGGGCGGCTGGTCAAAGCTGAGAGTTGTTCCGTTAACGATAACCTTTATCTCATTGCTTGTATTAGTGGCAGGAGTTGAGGTAGTAGTTGTTGTAGTGGCAGGAGTTTGTGTTTGTGCTGTTGAAGCAGCTGTAATGTGCACCTCTGCATCGTATATATTGTCATTTTCTGTACCGAAGTTGATTTTGTTCCACTGCTCAGCTGTGCCTCCGTAATAAACATCTGTAAGAGGACACTCGTAAAAAGCACCCATACCTATTTTTGTTACGCTCGCAGGTATTGACACCGCTGTTAAGCCTGTATTGTATGTAAAGGCACCCAAGCCTATGCTTGTTACACCGTCGGGTATTGTTACCTGACCCTGAATGTTAAGAGCCTCAAATGCATATGCACCAATTGCGGTCACGCCCTTATTTATAATAACCGTGTCGACCTCAAGAGCATTTTCGACCCAGTCCCAATTTATGTAGGTAGCTGCATCATATTCTGCATTGTACATAGGACCGTTGCCGCTTATTGTAAGAGTTCCGTCATTATATGTATATGTAACGTTATCTCCGCATTTACCTGAGGCTGAGGCGGCAAAAGCACACATACCTGTGCTCATTGCTGATATAAAAATAACGGTTGATATAATAAGAGATATGATTTTTTTCATCTAAAATTCTCCTTTCGTAGTGTATTTATTGTAGATTTTATCGGCACAATTAAGTTTAACCTCATTTCTGCATTATTTGCCGCTTAAAAATACTATTTAAATAAAAAAA
>CABVEG010000181.1 GCA_902497185.1 uncultured Eubacteriales bacterium
TCTATAAATATTAATATTTAATATAAAGGCTCCTGCAGTTTATATGTAATTACAGGAGCCTTTATATTTACATAGGAAGTCAATTTACAGAAAATTTTTCACACAGCCGCCTGAGCAGTCCCTAAATGTAAAATTACTTAATTGAATAAATTGCTGTCTTACTTTCAGCAGCCCATTCCACATCTGCTCTCAGAACCTCACCTAATGCTCTGAAAGGTATATACATTCTGCCATCTTTTATTTCTGCCTTAACACCATTATCCATTGATACTATATCTTGTACCATTACTCCTCTTGCAACAATCATCATATTACTTCCTGGTGTAAACTGTATTGTTGTACCCTTTACATAAACATTAGCCGTTTTACTGTCAGGATCCCATTCAATTACCGAACTGTTGTCAGCATTATCCACATCATCCTCTAAAATAGCAATCGCAACAAATCTAAGCGGTACTAAGGTAGAATTTGATTTAGCCTGAATATATGGAGCTGCATCCATTTCATATTCCTTATCATTTATGGTGATAATAGTACTTCCTATAGTAACCTTAATCTGAGTAAAGTCAACAGATTGTTCTTCTGTTTCACTTTCTGTAGTTATTTCTGTTGATACTTCATTTGTAGTAGTTTGATCGTAATTTATTACTTTAAGACTTGAAGCACCTGCACCACCGCCTTTGCCACTGCTTGAAACCTTCTTAGTAGTTATTTCGGTAGAGTTTTCTGTTGTTGCAGTTGCAGCTTCTGTTGAACTTTCCATTGTTACATTAGCCTTTGTTGTTGCTTCTGTATGCTTCTCCGTTGTTGCCTGTGTTGTCGGAGCTTTTGTCGTTGCCTCTGTCTGCTTCTCCGTCGTTGCCTGTGTTGTCAGAGCTTTTGTTGTTGCCTCTGTATGCTTCTCCGTTGTTGCCTGTGTTGTCGGAGCTTTTGTTGTTGCTTCTGTATGCTTCTCTGTCGTTGCCTGTGTTGTCGGAGACTTTGTTGTTGCCTCTGTATGCTTCTCTGTCGTTGCCTGTGTTGTCGGAGCTTTTGTTGTTGCTTCCGCCTGCTTCTCCGTTGTTGTAACAGCTTTAGTTGTTGGCTCTGTAACCTTTTCTGTTGTTGCTTCTGTCTTTGTTGTTGGTTCTTTTGAGACTTCAGGTATTTGTATATATCCACTTTCCGTTTTTAAAACAATGTACTCATCATTTTTATTATTTGCCTTTCCTGTTAATTCAATATAAATTTTTTCACCTTCTATACTAGACAATACTTCAAATTTGATTTTACATAAAATCCCATCATCAATATTGTCATTTGAGCCCGAAAACAATATATTAACACCATCTATGTAATTCAAATTATAATCACAGCTTCCAAAAACATTGCCTTTTTCAACATTCAATGCGTGTAATTTTGACCTATCATACTTTAAAATCGCATTAATATTCATTATTCCCGGATCATTTTTTAACACGAGGGATAATGTAACTTCATCTCCTATTTTTGCTGTAGCATTTTCTAGCAAAAGATTTGCAACATTTGCACCATTAACAAGCAAAACATTAACAGATATTGTACAAATAGATATAATAATTGCCAAAAATAATAATAATATTCTTTTTTTCATATTACAATCACCTCTTTTTTACTGTCTACTTTATTGACTATAGTTCAATCAACTTATCTTAATTTCTCCTATTATATGACGAATAATCTTTGCTAAATCTGTTAAGTTCACATCACCATCAGAATTTACATCTGCCGCTGAAAACTGCTCTGAAGTAAAATTGATTTCTCTAATAATATATCTTTTAATTCTAGCTAAATCAGTTAAATCAATTTCACCATCTCCATTTATATCACCCTTTTTTATTCCACTTTCTTCTTTTTTATAAATAAAACAACTGTTATTATTGGTCAAGTTCCAAGTCACAGTACTACCCATATTTGACCATGCATTTGCTTGTTCAATTAAATTATTTCCACTATATCTATAATATCTTACATACATATTATAAATTCTATGATCGTTTCCAAACTTTAGTGTTGAATTCCCTGTTGTGTCAAATTCACTCAACCACTTACCATTATCATCAGTAATTAAAACATGTACCTTACCACTATTCTTTATTCCTAATTGATTATATACACAAAGTTTTGCTGTTGCATATTTCATTGTGGATTGTGACATTAAATTCGCATCAAGAACTATTTGATAGTATTCGTTTGAATCGACATCAATTTTAATATTATTATCTGACAATAAATCAATACTATTAATCTCAACACTATTTCCAGAAATAACCTCTTCAACACTAAAATATAACTCTGTATCTGCACAAACCACAGACACTCCCATAATCTGCACAGTCATTATAAAACTAAGTATAAAACTAATAAGTTTATAAATCTTTTTCATAGAAATCCACCTCCAAAATCCACTTTTACCATATGTAATATTTAATTATTTATACTCACTAATTAATAACCTTACTATATTCATAGGCATCTCCATTATCATCATAAACTGTTAACGTACTGCCGCTTACATCAAACGTAAATGAATAATCTGATGCTATAATACCTGATATTCTCATTCTATTACCTTCAACAGAATAACTGCCACTATAATGAGAAGAACTTGAGTTATATGTACCATCACTAAAAAATTCAAGTGATGATAATCTTCCATAACTAACTTCTACTCCTTTATCTACAGCCTCCCATCGTCCTACCAATGACGATGCAGATGACCCACAAGCAGATAACAACGCAACAATTACTCCCACAACTAAAAATAATTTAATATTTTTCATAAAAACCATTCCTTTCATACTAAATCTAAAATATATATTATTATTTTATTTTTTATTACCAACGAAAAACTAATTTTAAAACCATATAAAGTAAATAAAATGCACCAATTACACACCCAACACAAAATCCTAAAATTGCTTTTAAAATCTTATACTGAACGTCTTCTTTTTCAAGAAAAGCAAATCTTCCTGAAATCCACTTCCAACCTGAATAATAAGCCCAAAGCGCATATATTATTAAAATTATATTTAAGGCTCCATTGTCCATTTACCTAATCCTCCTTAATTAATTTTTATAACTTAAACAACCCTGTCTTTCTCTTGGATAATAATAGCTACTGTACCAACTGCAATACTGTCTGCCGTTACTATCTCTGTCATAGGGATTCCAATAAATGCAGCCCTCAGCACAATTATGCCCACAAAAACATCCCTTTGGTAACACTACCTTTTTAACCATCTCTTCCTTTTTCATAATTAAATTCCTCCTTAAATAATTTTTATTTTATCTTTAACTATAGCAATATCTTCATTATTGCGTATAGCCTTAAATGATACAATTTTATGCTCTATTGGAAAAACTAAAGGAAAATATAAATACTTTATTTCCTTAGGCATATTAATCATAATTTGCCGAATATACACTTTATCTCCATCAGACAAACTGGGGTCAGACTGAAAATGACTATGTATAATTCCATAAAAGGCAATATTATTCTCCTGCCACAGATCTATTTGACAATTCAATTTATTAACATTTGGATAATATTTTCCTATACTTTTACTTCCAATGCCCTCATCAAACTCAAAATATTTTATAATACCATTTTGTCCTCCCAATATTCCTCCACTTTCATCAAAAGTATTTGAGTAGCTTTTTAGTAATATATTATAAACGTATTTATATATCAACATTTTAATGTCCCAATTCACGCATTAAATCATCCTTATTATCAGCCTTGTCCATAGCATGTGAAATAATTTTATATATACGTCTATTAGCCTCTTCCTCATCTACCGGATTGCCGTTTTCATCCTTTAAGTTTATAATACATGCAAATAAAAACATTTCAAAATCCTTAATAAGTTCTCTTGCTTCATCACCATATGTGGTTTTAGGCTCAGGTAGTCTAGATGCAATAAAACAATCCGTAAGAAAGGTTAACGCAAAAACAGACCAAACAGCTAAATCACCTTCTTCTGTTAATGTAGTAGGCTTTTTATCCATAACATAATCACGAATTATTTTTCCAACATAATATTTTGCATCGTAATTCTCCTTAGCTACACTAAGTAGGCATTCTTCAGCAAATCTCATATTTATACCATAATTTTCACCTAAATTGTAGTATAAAGCAAAATAAAACAATTTACCGTTGGATCTGTCCGAGTCATCCAATTCCGCAGACCTTCTTGTATAATAAACAGCTTTATTTATGTCTTTATTTACATCTATGCCGTTATAATATCTGTATCCCAACTCAAATAATGCTTTTATATCATTTTGTTCTGCTTTATTTATACATGTATGCAAATCCATTGTTAAATCAGCAGTAAAATTTATTGTAATCTCTTTTTCCATTGTATCATTATTATCGTTGCTATAGGAATGTTCCTTTTTATTATTTTTTATATAAAAATACACAGCGGCAATAACAATTACTAAAATAAAAAAAATCACCATAAACC
>CABVEG010000182.1 GCA_902497185.1 uncultured Eubacteriales bacterium
TTTTAACATTAATGTCAACATATTAATATTGAAAAATAAAATTTGTCTGTTATAATAATAAGATAGGGTAAATTTAATTTTTATAGGAGATTTTTAAAATGAAGCGAATGAAAACAGAAGTCAAAAGAAAGATAGCAGGAGTTGTTGCATTGTTACTTGTGGCAGCATTATTATTAAGCTCAATATCCGTATTTTTTGTACAATAAGAAGGGTGCAGGAGGGATAGTTTATGCATAATAAAACAAAAGAAACAAAATCGGATGCAAAAGAAAAAATAAAAAACAAAATAGGAAATATAAAAAATTTTTACAGTAAAATAAAAAATACAAAAAAAGAGTATATTCTCTTTGGTGCCGGCATTGCATTTTTAGCTGTAACATCTGTATTCAGTGTAAGTTTTGCAGTTAACAGCAGAACAGATACAGCAATAAGTACCGCATACCAGGCTTTAGACTCAAATCTTATATATAATGGTGTATTTATTGAAGAAGTAAATATAAGCGGACTTACCAAAGAACAGGCTGTAAGAAGAGGTCTTTCTCAGTATGCAGGCAGAAGATTAGGCAAAACCTTTACATTAAGCTATGGTACATATTCAAAAGATGTTACATATGAAGATTTAGGCGGTAGCTATGATATTAAGAAAACTGTTGACGAAGCATATAAACTTGGCAGGAGCGGCAGCAAAGAAAAAAGAATTGAGTTTGCCAATAGCCTTGAAAGCAGACGAGAATATCTTGTGTCAAGTCTTGAAATTGATGAGAAAAAATTGAGAAATACCGTTACCGAAATAGCAAAAGAGGTTGAAGCCTTATATCCTTCTCCAAACGGAGTAGATATTGACATAATGGTTCAATTCATCGAAGAAAATATGCGTATCGGTCAGGATGATTTGATATTTAACATTGCATTTAAATAATGATTGGAGAGAGATATTATGCCTAATGCTAGTAGAAAGCATAGCTCAAAAAGGCGAAGGAAAAGAAAAAGCAGGCGTAATCAATTTAACAGAATATTAAGCAAAACATTACTGGCATTTATTGTTGTTATTATAGGCGGTTGTTTTTTAAGGCGCCCTATTATGAGCAGATACTATCAGTGGAAAATTGACCAGCCTAAACCACCTCAGGAAAATGTAATACTTTCAGGTATTTTAATAGATGGCAATGATGTTTCCGGAATGACATATGAAAAGGCGCTTTCTCACGTAAGCTCCAAAGTAGATACAAATACTGAGGGCAACATAATAACCATAAAAAGCAGCAACGGCAAGTATTCCTATACATATACATTTCAGGACTTTGAGCTTAAATTTGACATTGAGAGTGCAGTTAATCAGGCTCTTAACTTTGCCAAAGACAGTACTTCTCCTGATTGGTGGCGTCAATTTAAAGCTCTTGAAGGCGGAACGGTGGATTTTGGAATAATGAGCTATAATAAGGCTCAGGTTCGTTCATATGTAAATGCCATAAGTGATAAAATATATGTCGAAGCAAAGGATGCCGGTTTAAAGAGAGAAAACGGTCAGTTTGTAGTTACACCATCACAAACAGGCTATAAAATAGATAAGGAAACTATTCTTGCTCAGGTTTATGACCTGATTGATAAAAGAGAGTTTGGCAAAGAAGTTACATTTGATATTGAAGTTACGCAACCAAATCATAAAGATGCTGATGTAAGTGGAATTACAGGTATTATAGGCACATATTCAAGCCCCTACACCGGAGGAGATGATAACCGAATACAGAATCTAAGAAATGGTTGCTCCAAAATTAATGGAGTAATTGTTTATCCCGGCGAAGAATTTTCAACAAATGCCCACTTTAATCCCTGCACAACAGCAAACGGTTGGGCAAGTGCCGGTACTATTGTAAACGGAAAAATTGAAGACAGTATAGGCGGCGGTATGTGTCAGGTATCAAGTGCTTTATATATGGCACTTTTAAATGCTGAAGTTAAAATTACGGAAAGATTTAATCATTCAATGAAGGTTGGTTATGCCGATTATGGCTTTGATGCAACTCTTGCAGGAGATTACAAAGATTTAAAATTTGTAAATGATACAGGTTGCGCAATATTCATTGAGTCTTACCTTTCAAACTCAAATGTAGTTGTAAACATATATGGTAAGGAAATTCACAATTCCGGCAGAACATTAAAATTCTACAACAAATTTATTAAGGAAACTCCGCCTGATGAACCAATAACCAAGGAAGACAGTTCCCTTCCTGCAGGAACTCAAAAACTTGATGTTACTGCTAAAAACGGTTATGTCTATGAATTGTATAAAGAAGTTTATGAAAACGGAGTTTTAAAAGAAACCGTAAAAATAAATACAAGCACATATCTGCCAAGACGTCAGGTAACACTTATAGGCACAGGAAGCGAAAGCGAAGATACAACAACATAAATATAAGTTACCCAAAATCCATTTATCTTTTGGGTAACTTAATACTAAAGAAGGAGCAAAGCAATGAAAAGATTAACTTCATTATTAATGTCACTGATATTGTTATTAACTGCTATAAATTTAACTACATTTACAGTATATGGAGCTGACTCTGCTTTCAGTCAGGTCTACGGTTGGTATGAGGCAATACATATTGAATGGACTAATGACAGCGATGCAGCAAATGCAAAGGTATCATATAAATTAAGCTCTGATAATCAATATACCACTATTGATTCCGAGCTTGTAAGACAAAATGGTAATGGTGGTGTGGCTGATATTGTAGGTATTACTGCAGGAATTTACGATATTAATGTTACTTTATCCTCAGGAAAAAGCCTTACACAAAATAGGATTTCCGTAGCAAAGCATGATCGTTCAGGCTACGGACACTTCGACCTTACGGAAGGACTTGGCGGATATAACAACGATGGTACACCTAAGAGCAATGCACAAATTGTATATGTAACAAACGAAAATAAAAACACCGTTAAACTCGGCTCATACACAGGTATTAGCAATATTATGAAAAAAGCAAGCAATACAGCACCTCTTATTTTAAGAATAATAGGTGTGGTAGACACTCAAACAAGAGATGCTGACGGCATAAAGACTACCGATAAAAATAACGGTGTAATTGCCATTAACGGTCTTACTGATAATGAACTGACTAACGATTCCTATTTTAATATGCTGGATATATCAGGTGTCAAAAACATAACCGTAGAGGGTATAGGAACTGATGCAACTATAGAAAAATGGGGTTTTACATTTTCAAAATGCAACAGCATTGAAGTCAGAAATCTTACATTTACAAAATATCCTGAAGATGCTTGTAGCTTTGAAGGAAGTTCATCAAGCAACAGCAACTATAAAAACTACTGGGTACATAATAACTATTTTAAAACAGGTGAAAATAAATACGACCTTACAGAAGAACAGGACAAACACGAAGGAGATGGTTCTTCAGACTTTAAAGGATGCAGAAACATTACATATTCATACAATGTTTTTGAAAAATGCCACAAAACTTCTTTACACGGAGGAAGCGACTCAAGCAAGCAATATAATTCAACATGGCACCACAACTACTTTAATGCCTCCAGTTCTCGATTACCTCTTACAAGACAGGTAAACCTTCATTCTTATAATAATTATTTTTATAAGGGGTCAAAGTGTATAGATGCCAGAGCAAATGCATGGGTATTAGCTGAAAATAATTACTTTGACAATTCTACAGGCATACTTACAACATCAAAAACAGGCTATGGTAATCCTATAGTTAAATCCCTTGGCAATGTATTTGCAAACGGAAGCGGTACTTCTGATGGTGCTAAAACCATTGTAACAACTACTGACAGGACATTAACCATAAGTCCAACATTAGGTGCTATAGAAAACGAAAATCCATACCCTAACTTTGATACTAACCCAAATTGGTTTTACTATGACAGCGCAAACAACTGTTCAGATGTGGAATATCTGTCCGATGCCAACACAGCAAAATCAGATACACTGACCGCTGCCGGTTTAATGAAAGACGGCGCCGTACTTGATGCTTATGCCCCTGCCCCTCTTGAGGACACGGAAACTACAACAGAATCTTCTGTTTCTGATGACAACGAACGATTTGAAAAAATGGAGCTCTTAATAGGACAAATGCTTCAGGAGGATGGTCCTGAAAACGGCTCTCTTTGGAATATGGAAAACACAAGTGCATTTAAGTGGTCTTATATAAACGGCTGTATGGCATCTGCAATGCTTCAGCTCTATAAAGTAAAAAATGATGAAAACTACAAAACATTTGCAGATAATTATATGTCACCATTTATAAGTACATCAAGCACAACATCAAAGGGTTATATTGCAGACAATAACTTTAAAATTTCCAATTATACTCTTGATGACCTTAACAGCGGTAAGGCTCTTATTGAGCTTATAGCATTAGGCTCTAAAAACAGTGATAAATACACTAAGGCTGTAAGTGATACATTAATAAATAAATCCTTAAATTATCAATTACAAA
>CABVEG010000183.1 GCA_902497185.1 uncultured Eubacteriales bacterium
GTTTTACCAATTTTGCCATTGTAGCAAACAGTTGCCTTTATTTTAGAGAAAAAGCTGCAACTGTTTGCTACACAAGCATGGCAAAATAACTTTGAATTAAAATTATTGTTTATTTCACCTTTGGTGAAATAAACAATAATTTAACTTAAAAAAATTAATTTCCGACGGTTTTACTATGAGTTAGCTAAAGCTAATAACTTTAAATAATAATTATTATTAATTATTTTGATTTTTGTATTGACATAATATTAACAAGTATGATATTATTATGCTGTCAAGCAGACAGGATAATATAAAACTTGACAACGGATAAAATAAATTAATAAAATTGAATTTGGAGGAGAGAAAATGAATCAAGAATGGAATGGCTTTGTCAGTGGTGTATGGCAGAGAGAAATCAATGTAAGAGATTTTATTCAGAAAAATTATACACCTTATGATGGCGACGATGCTTTCCTTGCAGGTCCTACTAAGGCCACTCAGGAGCTTTGGGAGCAGGTTATGGACCTTTCCAAAAAGGAATTAGAGGCAGGCGGCGTGCTGGATATGGACACAAAGGTTATTTCAACCATTACATCTCACGGCGCAGGTTATTTAGATAAAAACAAGGAAAAAATTGTAGGCTTCCAGACAGACAAGCCATTTAAGCGTTCACTTCAGCCTTATGGCGGTATCAGAATGGCAGTTAAAGCCTGCAAGGACAACGGCTATGAAGTTGACCCTGAAATTGTTGAATTTTTCACAACTCACAGAAAAACTCACAATGCCGGTGTATTTGACGCTTACACTCCTGAAATAAGAGCCTGCAGAACAGCTCATATTATTACAGGTCTGCCTGATGCTTACGGCAGAGGACGTATTGTAGGTGACTACAGAAGAGTTGCTCTTTACGGTGTTGACAGACTTATTGAAGATAAAGAGGCTGAAAAGTCACATTGCCGTCAGACAATGACAGAAGATGTTATAAGAAACAGAGAAGAAATTTCAGAGCAGATAAGAGCTTTACACGAATTAATTCAGCTTGGTGAAATTTACGGCTTTGATATTAGAAGACCGGCTGCAAATGTTCAGGAGGCTATACAGTGGACTTACTTGGCTTACCTTGCTGCTGTTAAGGAGCAGAACGGTGCCGCAATGAGTTTAGGCAGAACTTCAACATTTATTGATATTTATGCTGAAAGAGATTTAAAGAATGGTACATTTACAGAGGAAGAAATTCAGGAATTTGTTGACCACTTTATTATGAAGTTAAGACTTGTTAAGTTTGCAAGAACTCCTGAATACAATGCACTTTTCTCAGGCGACCCTACTTGGGTAACAGAGTCTATCGGCGGTGTTGGCATTGACGGCAGACATATGGTTACTAAGATGAGCTACAGATACCTTCACACTTTACAGAATTTAGGTACAGCTCCCGAGCCTAACCTTACAGTTCTTTGGTCTACAAGACTTCCAATGAACTTTAAGAGATTTTGTGCAAAGACTTCTATTGAGTCATCTTCAATTCAGTATGAAAATGATGACCTTATGAGAGTTTACCACGGTGATGACTACACTATTGCCTGCTGCGTATCTTCTATGAGAATCGGTAAGGAAATGCAGTTCTTCGGTGCAAGAGCTAACCTTGCTAAGTGTCTTTTATACGCTATTAACGGTGGTGTTGACGAAATTTCAAAGAAGCAGGTTGGTCCTAAGTACAGACCTATTACATCTGAATATCTTGACTATGATGAGGTTATGGATAAGTACAAGGATATGATGAAATGGCTTGCAAGTGTATATGTAAATGCTCTTAACATTATTCACTATATGCATGATAAATATAGCTATGAAAGATTGCAGATGGCTTTACACGATAAGAATATTACACGTTGGTTTGCAACAGGTATTGCAGGTCTTTCAGTAGTTGCTGACTCACTTTCAGCTATTAAGTATGCTAAGGTTAAAACTATAAGAGATGAAAACGGTATTGTTGTTGACTATGAGGTTGAAGGCGATTTCCCTAAGTATGGCAACGATGACGACAGAGTTGACGACATTGCAAGAGATTTAGTATCTACATTCCTTGATTATGTTAAGATGAACCACACCTACAGAGGCGGTGTTCCTACTACATCTGTTCTTACAATTACATCTAACGTAGTTTACGGAAAGAACACAGGCTCAACTCCTGACGGCAGAAAGGCAGGAGAGCCATTTGCTCCGGGTGCTAATCCTATGCACCACAGAGACAGCCACGGTGCTGTAGCTTCTCTTGCTTCTGTTGCAAAGATTCCTTTCAAGGACGCACAGGATGGTATTTCTGACACATTCTCAATTATACCGGGTGCTTTGGGCAAAGAGGATAAGATTTTCCACGGTGATCTTGAAGTGGATTTGGATTTAGAAAAATAAGAAAGAGTGATTAATATGTCACAGGATAAGATTGATGATATTGTTGCTATGATTGACAGCTTTATGTCAAAAGACGGCGGACACTTAAATGTATCTGTTGATGAAACAGGAGATATAAATGCTGACAGTGTTCATATCGACAAGACTGCATCCCTTGACTGCGCTAAAGGAGATTTAGCCTGTCAGGTTCCTACTCTCTTTGAGGGTATGGACAGAGAAGATTAATATTTAAATATTGGGAGGATTTTATTATGGCTAATGAACAGCAGGTTGATAATTTAGTTAATATTATTGATGGTTACGCTGAAAAAGGCGGTCATCACTTAAATGTAAATGTATTTACAAAGGAAACATTACTTGACGCTCAGGCTCACCCTGAAAAGTACCCACAGCTTACCGTAAGAGTTTCCGGCTATGCCGTAAACTTTAATAAGCTTACTAAGGAACAGCAGGATGAGGTTATTTCAAGAACATTCCACGATAAATTTTAATTAAAAGGAAAAAGGCGGTTTACTAACCGCCTTTTTTGGTTTATAATTTAGTTTATATAATTAGGTTAATTTTAAAAAGGAGATTACAATGAAAGCACGTATACATTCAGTGGAAAGCTTTGGCAGTGTAGATGGTCCGGGCATACGTTTTGTGGTTTTCTTCAAGGGCTGTCCTATGAGATGCAAATACTGTCACAATCCTGATACATGGGAAATGACAGGAGGCACGGAAATGTCAGTTGATGAAATTATTGATGCCTTTAACAGAAACAGGTCCTTTTACAAAAACGGAGGAATTACCGCAACCGGCGGTGAACCTTTAATGCAAATTGATTTTGTCATTGAACTTTTCAAAAAATGTAAGGAAGAAAATATTCATACCTGTCTTGATACGTCAGGAATAACATTTACACCTGAAAACACAGCTAAGTTTGATGAACTTATAAAATATACAGACCTTGTTATGCTTGACATAAAGCATATTGATCCACAGGCACATATTGACCTTACGGCACAAAAAAATGATAATATTATTGCCTTTGCAAAATATCTTGACAAAAACAGTATACCTATGTGGATAAGACACGTTGTTGTGCCCGGAATAACAGATGATGAAAAATATTTATATATGCTTGGAGAATTTATAGGCTCACTTAAAAATGTTAAGGCTCTTGACGTTTTGCCTTATCACACAATGGGTGTTAAAAAGTATGAGGCACTTGGTATGGAGTATCCGTTAAAAGGGGTAGAAGCAATGGATAAGGGCAAGGCTGTAGAATGTAAAAAGATAATATTAAAGGGCGTAAGAAAGGCAAGGCACTTGGACTGATGAAAAGTTTTATTACTGATTATTTTAAAAAACTTAATATAGAAATTGACAAAAATCAGGCTGATGCCTTTGTTATATACAAAAATCTCCTTGTGGAATGGAATAAGGTAATGAATTTAACAGGCATTACAGATGACAGGGAGGTAGCCGTAAAGCACTTTGCAGACAGTGTAACAGTTCTTAATATTGCAGAATTTGAAAATAAAAGTGTAATAGATGTTGGAACAGGTGCAGGATTTCCGGGACTTCCTTTAAAAATTGCCTGTCCCTCCATAAGGCTTACTCTTTTGGATTCTCTTACAAAAAGGCTTAACTTCCTTGAAGATGTATGCAAAAAAACAAATACAAAGGCAGAGTTTGTTCACGGCAGAGCAGAGGAGCTTGGACAGGATAAAAATTACAGGGAAAAATTTGATATAGCTGTATCAAGAGCTGTTGCTCCCCTTAACATACTTTGTGAATATGATCTGCCCTTTGTCAAATTAGGTGGGCTTATGATTGCATTAAAGGGTCCCGCAGCCTATGATGAAATTGAAATGGCTAAAAATGCCTTAGCCGAGCTTGGAGGAGAGCTTTTAAAGGTGGAAGAAATAAAGCTGCCTGAAACAGACCTAAAGCATACTGTTGTGGTAATAAAAAAGATAAAAAATACTCCTCCAAAGTATCCCAGAAGAGCTAAAAAAATTGAAAGAAAGCCGTTGTAAATTAGTATTTAACTGAGCAACGCAACTTGCGGTGCTTACC
>CABVEG010000184.1 GCA_902497185.1 uncultured Eubacteriales bacterium
TACATATAAAGCTGGTGATAAGTTAAACAGAATAGTACTTCAGAATTATGGAAGAAGCAGTATTCCTAGAAAGATAGTAAAGGATTTTAAGAATACTCATAAAATTCAGCATGGAGCAAAAACTGAGCTTTGATGTAAATTATTAAAATAAAATATTAAATACAATAAAAAAGCACTTACAGAAATGTAGGTGCTTTTTTAATACATGCAGTGAGGTGATAATGTGGCAGGAACAAAGATAACAACAGCCTTAGAGCTTGTTGACAATATAAGCGGGAATTTAATCAGAATAACAAAAAGTGCAGCAGAATTTACCGCCAGTTTTAATGAGGCAGGGGAGGCTGTGCAAGAATTAAATGGAATGGAAATAGATATTGATTGTTCAGCCGCTGTAGAAAAAACAAATAATGTATTGGATGCTTTGGCAGAATTAGGCGACCGTTGCAGTGAAACATCAGAGAATGCCGATGATTTTGGTAAAGACTGTGTTAAAGCTATAAATTCCGTTGGTTCAGCATTAAAGGTTATGGCTATTGCAGGTGGGGTGGCGGAAATTGCAGGTAAACTTTTAGACGCTGCTGATGGTGCCGGTGAATTTGAAACATCTATGGCAAAAATATCCACAATAGCAAATACTTCAGGTGGATCATTGGAGAGTATGAAGGAGAGTATAAGGAATTTGTCACTTGAAACAGGGGAAAGTGTAAATAATATTTCTAATTCAGTGTATAAGGCACTATCGGCAGGTGTTGACAGTGCTGACGCTGTTAATTTTACTGCTACGGCCACAAAGCTGGCAACAGGAAGTTTTACAGAGGTTTCAACGGCAATAGATGTGCTTTCAACGGCGTTAAATGCCTATGGTTCAAATGCAGGTGAGGCTGAAGGTATGGCTGATATGCTTATTACAACACAAAATTTAAGTAAAACATCAGTTGACCAATTTGCAGGTGCCATAAGTAGTGTTATACCATTGGCTGCTAATTATGGCGTTCAAATGGATAATATTGCATCGGCTTATGTAGAACTTACAAACAGTGGTATTCAGGCATCTCAGGCAGGTACATATATTGAAAGTATGCTTACAGAATTAGGAAACAGCGGTTCTGCTGCGGCTCAGGCTTTAAGAGACCAGACAGGCTCATCATTTAAGAGCCTTATGGAACAAGGCTATTCCTTAGGTGATGTCCTTAATACATTGGGTGAATATGTAGATGGTGATGTTGTTAAATTTAACGGACTGTGGAGCTCACAGGAGGCAGGGGCAGGCGCTATGGCACTGTATAATGCAGGAGCTGCTGAATTTAATACAACTATGGCTGCTATGGGTGATTCGGCAGGTGCTGCGGCAAGCGCTTATGAGGCTGTGGCAGGTACAAGTGAAAATGCAAAGCAGTCAATGGTAAATGCTATTGAAAATATGTCAAATGCCATAGGTGAGGACCTAAATCCTGCACTGACTTCTCTTTATGGTGCGGGTGAAAAGTTGTTTACGGGTATAGGTAATCTTATAGAATCTTCTCCTAAGATTAGTGGTGCTATTGCAGGCTTTGCTGTAGCTGTTACAGTTGCGGCAACTGCTCTTACTGCATTTGCAGTGGTGACATGCCCTACGGTTCAGGCTGCTGTTGCAGCCCTTACTGCAACCATGGCAAAAAATCCATTCTTTTTAGGGGTAACATTAGTAACATCGTTAGTAGCAGGTTTTATTGCGTTTTGTTCTGTATTAAACGATACCGAAAATGAAGTGAATCAATTAACGACTGCAAGCAGAAGGCAGTATTATGAGCTACAGGATCTAAACGACCAGTATGATAAGGCTTGTGAATTTTATGGCGAGAACAGTGAGGAAGCATCAAGGCTTAAATATCAGATCGATGATCTGACTGAAAGCTTTGAAGCAAATAAGAAAACTATTGAAGAGGTTATAGCCGAGGGTGAAGAGCTGCAAAGTGCTTATGATGAAACAATAAATAAATATAATGATACTGTGTCAAGTATTGAGAATGAGACAACAAGCACATTTGCCCTTGTGCAGAAATTGAAGGATTTGGCTGATGCAACAGGAGGAGCAGCAGATAATACGGAAGCAATGAGAGCTGTATATAACAGACTAAATGAATCATTTCCGAGTTTGGGTTACAGCTTTGAAACGGCAACAGCCAACATTGATGAATATGCACAGGCTGTTAAGAATGCGGCACAGTCAAGCGAAAATATTAAGCTTAAAACGGGACTTTTAGAAGATGAACTTGATTATACTGAGCAGATTGCAAAGGAAGAAAATTATTTGGCAACATTGGAGAAGTTGAGAGATGATGCCCAAAATGCCTATGATGCTGCAAAGAACGATAAATCAGGTAAAGGCATTGACAGAATAAAGGCTAGAACTGCGGCAAGAGAGGAATTGGAGAAATATAATCAAGCTTTTGAAGAAAGCAAAAAAAGACTTGATGGATATAATACACAACTTGGAATGGTTCAAGCACAGCTGGAGAACCTTCAGAAACAGCAGCAGGAAGCAATAGCCGGTGTTAATAATTTGGGAACTGCTGAAGCAACGGCGGCGGTGGCTTGTGATACTGCTGTATCTGTTTCTACGGAGGCTTTAGGAAATTTAAAGACTGCTTATGATGAAGCATACAACAGTGCATTTGAGAGTATTCAGGGACAAATCGGGCTTTTTGACGAGATGAAAACTTCTTCAGAGCTTAGTGTCAGTGATATGATAAGTAACCTTGAAAGTCAATCCACATATCTTGAAAATTATACTGCTAATTTGAAAAAAGCAAGAGACCTTGGACTTAATGAGGACTTAATACAGAAGCTTAGTGACGGTTCTGCGGAATCGGCAGGTTATTTAGACCAGATCGTCAACAATGGAACAGGCAAAATTGCCGAGCTTAATGCGGCTTATGAGGATTCTGTTGCAAAACAGGCTGAATGGGCGGCGGCTGTTGCAGCACAAGATGCCAATGTTCAGTTGGGAGTTGAGGAAACCCTTACATCCATGTATAATGCAATAATTGCCATGGATATTACCGATGAAGCAAAAACTCAGGCTCAAACGGCTGCAAATGCTTACATAGCAGAGCTTACAGGTATGGACTTAACACAGGTTGAAGCTGTGGGCAATCAAATATGGGCAGCTCTTAAACCACCAATTGAGGAAACTGAAACAACTGAGGAAACAACTCCGATTACTTCAGTTGAAGATATTACCAGTCAATTTGATAATATAGATTTGGAGACTACGGGAGTTAATATTCTAGAGGGACTTATAGAAGGTATGGAATCAAAAACAGAAGATGTAAAAACAACTGCAGGAACTGTTGCTGACAGTGTAAAGGGTACGGTAGAGGAAGCAATGGAGATTGAATCACCTTCAAAAGTAATGTATGGCATTGGTGAATATATTGTACAGGGTATGATAGACGGTATGAATTCCATGCACGGTGCCCTTGTTGAGGCTGCCATAAAAATGGCAAGAACCATTAAGGAAAAGGTTTCAAATGAAATGGAGATTAAATCACCGTCAAGGGTAATGTATGGTATTGGTGAATATATTGTAGAGGGTACGGCAAATGGTATTAATGACAATATAGACGAAAGCCGAAGGGCTGCTTTAAACCTTTCCGACAGTCTGGATATTAGCGGCAGTGCAATTAAGACATTAAAGGGATACAGCAGCGAAAAAACTGCAGGCAGTTCAGGTGATGTTACCATTCAAATTGATATGAGCAATATGAAAAATGAAATTAAGTCTGATGATGATATTGATGGTTTTATTACTAAGCTGGAGGACAAGCTGACTGAAAGATTTTATGTAATGAGTGAGGGGGTGCATGCTTAAATGTTTGGTATTAGCAGTGTTACAGGGTATGTTGTTGCTATTAAGGGTAACATATTGCCCGTTACGCCTTCTGCTATCAGTGTGCAGATTAATGGCAGAAATCAAACTGTTGACCTTATTAGCGGTGAACAGATTAATGTTTTAAAAAAGCCTTCCCTTGCGGAAATAAGTTTTGATTTTCTTATTCCTTATTATCAGTATCCTTTTGTTAATGTGGAGCTTAAGCCTGTAAAATATTATATCAATCTTTTGGATGAGCTTATGACTTCGGGTAAGCCTTTTGATTATATTGTGTCAAGAAATACGCCTGACGGTAAGTCTATTTATGCAACGGTACAGACTGTTTCTCTTGAAAGCTATTCCTATGAGGAGTCAAGGGAAAATGGGCTTGATGTTACTGTTTCCGTTGTGCTTAAGGTTTATAATCCGTATGAGACGAAAAAAAATTATATTCAGGAGGAAAGCGCTGACAATGGAAAGACTGAGTTAACTGTTGAAGCTGATGTGCCTAGAGCTGATGACAGGGAGCTTAGTCAGTATTATACGGTGAAAGCAGGGGATACACTGTGGAAGATATGCAAGGATTATTTTGAGGA
>CABVEG010000185.1 GCA_902497185.1 uncultured Eubacteriales bacterium
TGAATTTTATGACATTACTTCCGAATTTTACGGTGATGCAAAATATGATCGTTACAAGTCGGTATTAAATGATGCTTTAACATCAGAATATATTTCAACAGATTTGCGTTATAATACTTCATACGAATATGGAAGATATGATGAAATAAACAGTATAGCATCTGCAGTAAGCAATAAAAAGAGCAGCCTTAATACTTTTAAGGAATATGAGGGACTATTTAGCAAGGCTGTGTCTACCCAGCAGAAGTGGTATTATGATTATGTAATTGATGGATACTCTGTTCTTGGTGAGGAATATATTAAGGGAATTTTGGAAATTTCGGATTTTAAGTCTGAAGGACACGACATCTATTATGCGCAGCTTAAGGATGCCATTGAAGCTTATGATGATTTAAAGGACAGGACTGCTTTCAGATGCGTAGACGAAGAAGGCAATCCTCTTGAGTGGACCGGCTATACATTAAATGCTTTATTTTATAAATCAGGTAAGCTATTAAATGCTGTGGATAAAGCTGCATCTACTGCAAGTACAACACTTAGTTTTGGTAATGATGTTTTGGATACATATATATCAGGACAGACAGCAATAGACAATCAGGAAAAACTTATATATATATTCAGGCAGCTTAGAGATAATACCACAGATAATTCGTTGAAATATGCCACAAATGAATTTATAACTGTTATGGAAAACGGAGAAGTGGATATTTCAGCTACTATTATAAAATCACTATGGGAAGATGTAATAAGGAAAAATATTACTAAGGAAGTAGGAGGCAAGATTGAAAAATCAACTAAAACTGTATTTGCAACAAAGCTGAGTGAAACTACGGGAATTAGTTCATCATCAGCTCTTAATACTATGCTTGCAACAAAGTTAAGTCTTGATGTAGGCAAATTTATTACCAATAATACTGTTAATGCTAACGATTTTGCTAAAAAATCCATAGATATAAGGTATTTTTCAAGGCTTGAAAATGAGCTTAAAGAAATTATTCAGAAGGACCTTGAATATTATGCTTTAGCTCCTACAGATGAAAAAGCTAAATATATAATTGATGAATTAAACTTTCTTAAAAAAATAAGACTTGCTTCTCTTGATAAGGCAAGGTCGCTTTATACAAAGACATCAGATTCTCTTTGGTTTCAGATATTTGGTACTGCTAATTCAGGCTTTTGGGAAGATATGTATGAAAAGCAGAGTAATCTTCTTATAAATGCTCAGGTTGTGCCATCTCTTGAGCCTCTTGTGTTAAATGACGGTGAGGAATTTACTGTAACTAATGATAACATAAGCAGAGTGGCAGCAGGTGTTGAGATAAAAAATGGTGGTAAGCTCATTATTGAGGCAGATAATTGCTATATGGATTATCTTATTGTCAATGGCGGAGGCAATATTGAGTTTAACAACAATAATAATGTTGAGATTGGCGAATTAAGATTAAGTTGCGGAATTGAATTTAATGGTGCAAATGTTATTATCAATAGTGATTTCGAATTGAATTGTTATATGGGGCTGGGAAAGAACAGCCATTTAACAGTAAATGGCAATCTAAATCAAGCCACAGGAGCGATTCACATAGAAAATGGTAGACTAAGTGTTAATGGAAACTTTAGTCAGGCTTTTAGTTATGAAAATAATCTTATAATGACAGATGATAATGGATATATGCTTGTAAAGGGCGATTTTTATGTTACCTGCTATGATGAGAATGAAAAATATAGAAACACACTTACTGCAGGAACAATAGAAGTTAAGGGCAATTTTACAGAGGACGGAAATGTTCGTTATGGTTTTCATGACTATTATGGATTTTATGCTTATCCTGCAAGCGGAACACATAAGACTGTATTGTCAGGTGAAGGTGAGCAAATTATAAAATTTGGCGAAAGAACTAATAATAGTTCGGGGTTTAACATATTAGAGGTTAGAAATAACAGTGGATTGGTTAAATTTGAAACGGTTACACCAATAAAGAGCATAATTGGAAATATAATGTCAAACTATGAAATAACATTTTATAGTAAAGAAAGCAAGTTGTCTAATCAAAACATAATATGTCCATCATTAACTATTAATGGTTATTCATTGACTTTAGAGAGGTGTGATATTGTATCAGATAATATTATATTAAATACTTATGTATTATTAAGTGATTATGTTCACTTGGCAGGTAATTTGATACAGAATGGAGAAATATATATTGGAGGTTCAAGACTTGAAATTGATGGTAGCTATTCTCAAGGTTTTGATACTGAATCAAGGCTTATAATGACAGATGATAATGGATATATGCTTGTAAGGGGCGATTTTTATGTTACCTGCTATGATGAGAGTGAAAAATATAGAAACACACTTACTGCAGGAACAATAGAAGTTAAGGGCAACTTTACAGAGGACGGAAATGTTCGTTATGGTTTTCATGACTATTATGGATTTTATGCTTATCCTGCAAGCGGAACACATAAGACTATTTTGTCAGGTACAGGAAAACAGACAGTAACATTTGGAGAAAAAACAAGTGGTACATCACAGTTTAATAACCTTGAAATAAGAAATATATCAGGCATATTTGAATTAAAAAATCCTCGAGTGAATGGAGATATAGTATTCAACAATGCTAATGTAGGTAATATGGAGTTTAATGCAGGAAAATGCCGTTTCATAGGTAAAAATATAATAAACGGCAATCTTACAATTACAAATAGTGCTGAATTTAATATGAATGACGATGCTGCTTATCTTATTGTTACCTGCGATTTTTCAACTAAGTCAAGTATTGACCACAGCGGAAAAATTACAGCAGGCATATTAGAAATATGCGGGAACTTTTATCAGTATGCAGGGCATAGTAGTAATTTCCCTGCAACAGGCACTCACAAAACTATATTAAGAGGTTCAAGTGATTTTGAAACAGCACCATATTCTCATTTTAATCTTGTAGATGATGCTGAACATATTGGAATTTATGGCGATGTAAATGAAGATGGGCAAGTAAACAATGATGATGCAGCCATTATTCTTAGATATATTTCAGGTGCAGGCTTGTCATTATATGGATTGATGGCAGATTACAATAAGGATGGTAAAATAGACATAATAGATTGTATTGATATACTTAATAATAATGGAGATATAGAAAAAATAACAAGTATTAAAGGGTCTGTTGATGAAAACATAGAATGGATGCTTAATATTGAAACAGGAGATCTTGTTGTAAGCGGTTCAGGCGCAGTTATAAATAGTATCTTTTTTAAGGGGTACGAGGATATAATTAAAACTGTGACAATATCAGAAGGAATTACTGAAATTACAGGATTTACAGGCTGCTATAATCTGGTAAATGTAAACTTACCATCAACATTGAAAAAGATTGGTAAAAGTGCTTTTGAAAATTGTGTGAGTATATCAGATATTTTACTTCCTGAAGGCTTAGAGGTTATTGATAAAGCGGCATTTAGAGGCTGTAATTCCTTAACTGAAATTACTTTGCCTGATAGTGTGGTATTAGTTGGCGAAAGTGCTTTTGAAGATTGTGTGAATATGTCAGATGTTTTACTTCCTGAAGGCTTAGAAGTTGTTGAAGCATATACATTTAGTGGATGTGTCAGCTTAGCAAATATTGTTTTACCACACAAATTGGCTGAAATCAAAAATGAGGCTTTTTATGAAAGTGGCTTAGAGGAAATTAGAATTCCTGATAGTGTTATAAATATTGGCGATTCAGCATTTGCTAATTGTAATAATTTAGTATCAGCAGATATAAGTGGTATTGTAGGGAAGTATGCCTTTGAGTGTTGCGAGAATTTGCATGATGTCAATTTTAGTGATACTGTAACGATTATAAAGGACGGGGCATTTAGTTGGTGTCAGTCTTTAACTTATATTATTTTACCAGACACATTGACAGGGATTGGAGATAGTGCTTTTTATAGAAGCGGCTTAACAGAAGTTATAATTCCATCAGGTATTGAAAACTTTGGTGGATGGATATTTGAGGAATGTGAGAGTCTTGAGATAGTTACATTTAGTGAAGGAATTGAAGAGGTGGGTAATGGTATGTTTTATGGTTGTACAAATCTTAAAACAGTTAATTTGCCCGATAGTTTGAAATCTATAGCTGCATCAATGTTTGCTTCTTGTACATCACTTAGGAATATTAATTTACCTAATGAATTAAAAACAATTTCTTATGCTGCATTTGATTCTTGTGAAAGGCTTGAAAGTGTTACGATTCCGGATAGTGTAACTGTTATTGATGATTATGCTTTTAGTTATTGTACAAGACTTGCTGAGGTTTATATGCCTAAAAATTTAACTGAATTAAGTGAAAAGGCTTTTGAATGTTCTGATAATATTGCAAAAGTTTATTGCTATGAGGGTTCATTAGCTGATAATATTGCATTTTATCCTGAAAGTGCAGTAATAAA
>CABVEG010000186.1 GCA_902497185.1 uncultured Eubacteriales bacterium
ACCAAACCAACGGAAGCATCAGAACCTGCAAAAGCATTAATAAAATTAAAATAATTTTCACTTGTACTGTCAAAAAATCCCCCGGAATAAATCATACCTACAACACAAAACAAAATAAGCATAAAAACAGGCAATACAAGGTCAATAACCTTGCCCTTTGACGAAACCTTAGCAGAGTTATCCTTTATAGCCTCTCTTCCACCGAAAAGATCACCCTCCTTTGCAAGATTTTCGTGTTCCCTCATAGGTCCGAAATCTACTCCAAGGATTGAAATTGTAATTACCATAACAATAGTAAGAAGTGCATACAAATTATAAGGAATAGCCTTTATAAAAAGCTCAAGCCCGTTAGTGCCCTCAACAACACCTGTTACTGCCGCTGCCCATGAGGAAATGGGAGCAATAATACATATAGGCGCTGCCGTAGCATCAATAATATAAGCAAGCTTAGCCCTTGAAACCTTGTATTTATCAGTTATAGGGCGCATAACACTACCTACTGTAAGGCAGTTGAAATAATCATCCACAAATATAAGAACACCAAGTCCAAAGGTAGCAAGAAGGGCAGATTTTTTAGTTTTTATTTTAGTCTGTGCCCACTTTCCGTATGCCTCAGAGCCACCTGCCCTGTTAATCATTACAACAAGTATTCCCAAAAGAACAAGAAACACAAGTATGCCTACATTCCAAGAGCTTGAAAGTTTTGGTATAATACCTGCCGTCATTTTTCCATCAACCTCAACTCCCTGAAAAACAGCCACAAAAGCCTTTTCAACATTGAGATTATAGTAAAACAAAAATCCCGTTGCTATACCTATAAAAAGGGATGAATAAACCTCCTTTGTAACAAGTGCAAGTATAATGGCAACAACAGGAGGCACAAGGGACCAACCCGTATTGACCGCACCTCCCTCATTTGTAAAAGCAAAGGTTGTAAAAAGTGCAGCCAGTATAATAACTGCTCCTATGTAAAGTTTAGTTTTTATCTTTTCGTTACCAGTCATATTTTTCCCTTTCCCATTTTTAACATAGCTGTTTACTCTTTAATAGTATATCCTATTTTTATACAAAATACAACAGGCGGAATAAAAAACACATTAAAAAATTTATCATTTATGTTACATATTACTCAAAATCATTGAATTAAATTTTGTAATATATTATACTTAAAATAACTATTTAAAGGTGGAGATTACTAATGAAAAAAATTATAATTCTTATACTTGCTCTTATGCTTTTTGGATGTATGGGCAGCGAATACGTAGTTAAAATAGGAAATGACAAAATATCAAGAGGCGAATACCTTGTGTATCTTATGGAGCAGAAAAAGAGCTTTGAGGCACAGGGCGGCAGTGATATTTGGGAGGCTGACTTTGATGGAGTAAATGCCGAGGAGGTTGCCAAGCAAAATGCCGTAAACACTCTTGTTATGGTAAAAACAGCAGTCAAACAAACCAAAGAGCTGGGCATTGAATTAAATGATGATGACATTAAAAATGTTGAAAGTCAGACAGACGAGCTTATGAGCGAGTTTGATACAAATGACCTTGAAAATCTTGACCTTAACAGGGACAAAATATATAAAATTATGGAAGAGGTTACACTTCAGCAAAAGGTATATGCCTATGTTACTGACAGCTACACCGTAAATGAGGCTGAGTTTAAAGAGTATCTTAATAACTATTATGCCGAGCACAAGGCTGAATTTACTACCTATAGCATAAATGAGATTTTTCTTCAACCCGATATATCAGGGGATGAAAACAGAAACAAAATAACGGAGGCTTATAATAAAATAAAAAGCGGAGCTGACTTTAATGCTGTTCTTACGGAAATTTCTCCCGAAAGCAGCAAAGAACCCTTTGAACTTGACCCAAGCCTTTATACCGAAAATACTTTGCAACAGATATACAGTCATAATAAGGGTGATATTTTCCTTGTTGAAGATGTAGACGGCTATCATATTTTTAAGATTACCGATATTAAAAGCAGCAGTATTGAAAACATTGAACCTGAAATAAGAGAGCAGTATATTAATTATAAAAAACAGGAAATTTACCAGGCTCAAAATGACAGCTGGCAGGGCGATTTGTCCGTTGAAAAAAATGATGATGTTTGGGCAGGCATAAGTATTGTAAAGGAATAGGAAAAAAATCAATTATTACCTTTACACCTTATATAAAACTTTTCATTGTCTTTTATTTATTAAGGTAGTATGATTAATATATAGAAAGGTGTATAAGGAGGATTAAATATGAAGCTTAAAAAAATAATATCACTTACCCTTGGTCTGATGCTTACAATGTCAGCGCCAACATTTGCCGCTGTTGAAACCCATGGCTTTAAGCCTGTTGTATATAACTTTACATCAGATTATATCCAAGGCTCAAAGGTTATAAGAGAGGTAAACAAATACGATTACGACAAAGGTTATGGCTTTGTAAACAAAACAACAGCTATGCCTGAAAGAGCTGTCAATATGTCAAAAATTAAGACAGAGGATAAGGGCTTTACTGTTATTGAACAAAGTGTGCCTATGTTTAATACAGTTGATAAAAACGGAAATAAACTTGATATTAATAAGGCTACCTGCTACAACTACGGCGGTATGGTATTCAGAGTAAAGGCGCCTGAAGGCGGCTATCATATTGAGGTTGAGATTGATGGCGGTGAAAACAATGCTCTTTTAAGTGTAAGCGCAATGCAGACTTACAGACTTGAAAATTCTCCTTACTGGGATGCAGCAAAGAAAGTACCTAACCTGCACCCTGCCAAGTGGGATGGGGATATATGGTCCTTTGACTATGCAAATGGCAGAGATTTTATTGATATTGAAATTGAGGCAAAGGAAATAAATAAGCCTGTTACTTTAAAGACTATTAAAATAACTCCGGTTGAAAATAAAGTTAGCGGAAAGCCATCAATTTATCTTCTTGGCGATTCAACATTAAAGTCCTATCTTTTTGAAGAGGCGCCTATGTGCGGTTGGGGACAGGTATTTGACAGACTTTTTGACGACAGCAAAATTAATGTTGTAAATTATTCAATGGGTGGTCGCTCCCTTAAACAGATGTATCAGGAGGGCAGATTAAACGATGTTCTTATGACAGGCTGTGAAGGAGATTTTGTACTTATTCAGTCAGGTCACAATGATGAGAAAAAAGGCAGTGATATAGGTACTGCATCTGACCCTACGGCACGTTTTGGTGTTGGTTCAACTGAGGCTATGTATAAGGAATATATTGAAAAGTGCTATATTCCTGCAATAAGAGCAAGAGGTATGATTCCTGTACTTGTAACTCCTATGACAAGGGCAAGTAAGTATGAAAACGGACAGTTTAAGAATACATTTACAACAGAGGACAGAGAATTTGTTAAGGTAATGAAAGAGACTGCATCAGAAATGAATGTACCTCTTGTAGATTTAAATACTTTAAGCTGTGAATATCTTACGGAAATAGGCTATGATGAGGCTATGGCTGTTGTGATGAGCCTTGAAGCAGGTGAAACTCCCGGTAAGACCAATAGTGGCAGTTATGCCAACGGTCATCCTGACAATAAAATTGATACAACGCATATGAAAGAGGCACTGGCAAAGCAATATGCAAGGCTTGTTGCTGAGGAGATAAAAACTCTTTCAAGTACTTATAATCAGTTAGAGCCAATGACAGATTCAATGACTCCTGATGTCAGGGCAGGAAATTGGGAGGCAGTTTATCCTGAGGTGTGCAAAGACGTTAAGGGTAAAAATGCCTATTACCGAAATCAAATAGAAAAAATGGTACAGCTTGGCGTAATGTATAAAAACAGCGAGGGCTGTTTTGAGCCAAAGGAAGAAATGACTATAGAGGATTATGCCGATGCAATGGCTAAGCTTTACGGCAGTGACAAAATAGACACTTCAAAATATGGCAGAGGCATACTTACAAGAGAGGTAATGGCAGAAATTAATCTTGACGCTTATAAAGCAAATTTCAGTCAAAAGCCTAAGTATATGACAGACTATAATGGTACAAATATTTCTCCTGATGATCCTAATTATGACCCTAATTTAGTAGGCGATGAGGCTCAGTATTATCCTCTTGCAGGCTATGGCAATATTATTGATAAGGATGAAATTTCAGAGGAGTATAAGGAAACTATGGAGGAGGCTTATGAGCTTGGCTTGATCCGCAGTGAGGACGTTGAAAGAGGTAAAATGGAAAACGGCTATACTCTTGACCCTAAGGGTGTTGTTACAAGAGAAAAGGCAGCTAAGTCACTTTACTTTATGTATATGCTGGGGGCTGATATTAAGGGTGAGAATGATATAAATTAGTGTTTATCTTACGATTGGCTTGCCAATCGTAAGATAAGAATTCAAAAGCATTTTGCGGTCGCACAAAGTTTGTCTGTTT
>CABVEG010000187.1 GCA_902497185.1 uncultured Eubacteriales bacterium
ATGCTTGTTATTACACTTCCCTTTGTGGGACTTGCAATAGGCTGTCTTATTGCTTTTGGAATCCTTGCTCAACGTGCTGAAGAGAAAAGACAAATGGAAATCAGAAGAAGAAAACGAATGTTTGTTCTTAAGAGAGCATATAAGAACAGAAATAATATTATTTATTTAAAGCATGCACCTAAGCTTGATTTGTTTAGAGAAGCCTGTTAAGGTGCAGGAGGATACACCATGACCTGTTAAAAGTCTATTATATGGTTTTATAACAGGTCAATTTTTTTTACTTGTTGACAAATCAGTGTATTTATTTTATATTTATTATATAAATTATTATTTTGGAAGGTGAAAATGAAATGAAAATTGCTTTAATTAATGAAAATAGTCAGGCTGCAAAGAATGAACTTATTTGTTCTACGCTTAAGAGTGTTGTTGAGCCTAAAGGTCACGAGGTATTTAACTATGGTATGTATACGGCAGAAGATGATGCACAGCTTACTTATGTACAGTGTGGTATACTTTCTGCTATTCTCCTTAATTCCGGTGCGGCTGATTTTGTAATCACAGGCTGTGGTACAGGTGAGGGTGCTATGCTTGCCTGCAATTCATTCCCGGGTGTTTTATGCGGTCATATTGTTGACCCATCTGACGGCTATATGTTTGCACAGATTAATGATGGCAACTGTGCAGCTTTTCCGTTTGCTAAGGGCTTTGGTTGGGGTGCAGAGCTTAACTTAAAGTATACATTTGAGCAGTTATTCTCAGGTGAAAGCGGTCAGGGTTATCCTAAGGAAAGAGTAGTGCCTGAGCAGAGAAACAAAAAAATTCTTGATGAAGTTAAAAAGGTTACACATACAGATATTATGTATGTTCTTAAGAATATAGATCAGGATTTATTAAAGGGTGCCGTAAGTGGAGAGAAGTTTAGTGAGCTTTTCTTTGCTAACTGCAAGAATGATGAAATTGCTGAATATATTAAGAGTATTTTGGCATAATTAGTAGAGGCTGTTGCAAAATGAATAATTTTCTGTTCATTTTGCAACAGCCTTTTTTTGTGAATTGCTCTTTGTTGAAAATGTACAAAAAAACACTATTGACAATATAAAATTTGTGTAGTATAATAAATTTAAAGAGAAGAGATAATATAAAATTTATAAATTTTTCTAAATATGGGATATAAAATTTATAAAATTATCTAAAAGGAGAAGGTTTTAATTATTGGGACTATAAAGACGAGTAAGAAGTATTTGCTTTTTACTCGTCTTTTTCTTGAATTTTATGTAATGGATAGGTTCTTTGTCAACAGGTATGATTGATGGAAATTATGGCTTTGGTGGTGTAGATATTTTGAATCTACACCCATTTCTTTAAGTTATTTGCACAAATCAAGCGCTTTATTCTAAGTATTCTATTTTTTGTTAACATAGTATTTCATTAATTGCTTTGGGTATTGATTTTGATATATCAAGAGCAATTACGCTGTAACTGCTGCTTTCTTTTTCTGCTATTTCTCCTGCCTTGCCGTTAATATAAGCACCAAGACAGGCAGCGTCAAAGGCATTTACTCCCTGCGCCATAAGAGATGTAATTATGCCTGTAAGGGAATCTCCGCTGCCGCCCTTGCTCATGGCAGAGGTCCCTGTAATATTTATACAAATTCTGCCGTCAGGCGAAGCAATAATACTGTGACTGTCTTTTAATACCACAACGGTGTTATATTTTTTTGCATAATCTTTTGCAGTTTCAATTATGTTTTCTTTTATATAGCTTACATCAAGGCACGTAAGTCTTGACATTTCTTTTAAATGAGGAGTTATTACTGAAGTGTAATTTTTAAGTTCCTCTTTTTCAGCTATTATATTTAAAGCATCAGCATCAGCAATAATAGGAACCTTTGAATTTTTTAAAACATATTCAACCAGCTTTTTACTTTCATCACTTATTCCTAAACCCGAGCCTATTGCTGTTACATTTCCGTAGTTTACATTTATATCTTCTCGTTTTGTGGTTACTGCCTCAGGCAGTGTGTTGTGTATTACACCTATGACGTGGGATGTGGAGCATATATTTACTAAACCACAGCCTACCTTGTATGCAGATGTACCATTTATAACAGCGGCACCCGCCATAGTGTCACAGCCTGATACAAATAGGGCTTTTCCATAAGTACCCTTGTTTGAGTCATTATATCTTTTTGGCATAAGTTCTTTTGGGTTGTCAAGAATAAATGTATTATAACTTCCAATATATGGAGCACCTATGTTTTTTACAATAAGTTTTCCTATATGAGAAAAGGCAGGGTATAAAAGCAATCCTTTTTTAGGTAAATGGAAAGTAACTGTAATGTCTGCATTTACAGCTATGCTATAATCATTTCCCGTATCGGAATTTACACCGGTGGGACAGTCAACTGCCACAACAAATTTCCCTTTGTTAATTAAATTTACAATATTAGAATATTTGTCATTTAACCTTCTTGAAAGCCCTGTTCCTATAAGAGCATCAACAACTAAATCATAGTCCTTTATATTAATATTGTCTGTAGTATAAACTATATCTGCATTATATGCCTTAAGAATTTCAAAATTTTTTTTGCAGTCAGGTGTTGCCTTATCTTCTTCACCAATAAAAAATATTTTGGTTTTAATGCTGTTGGTAATTAACATTCTGGCAATAGCTAAACCATCACCGCCGTTATTACCTTTTCCGGCAAACACGATTACATTTTGAGGGTTTTGAGAAAGAATAATATCAACAACCCCTCTTGCTGCATTTTCCATTAAAATAAGTGATGGTATACCCTTATCTTCAATGGCAATTCTCTCAGCCTCTTTCATTTCATTGTTGCTTAATATATACATATTAGTCACCTCAGCCTTCAATTAACACAAAGGCAATGGCATTCTCCTTGCTGTGTGAAATTGACACATAAATTTGATTTCCCATTGATTCAAATATTTCCTTTGCGCTGCCGTATAAATTGACATAGGGCTTTCCTTTGTTATCTCTTAAAATTTCTATTTCAACAGGAGAACATCCTGCAAAGCCTGTGCCCAAAGCCTTTGCAACAGCTTCCTTTGCTGCAAAATTACCTGCTAATGTTTGAGGATTAACTCCGTGATAAAGTTTTTGCTCTTCTTTTGTAAATATTCTGTCAAGGAAACTTTGTTTATCAAGAGTTTTTATGATTCTGCTTATTTCTATTATATCCGTTCCTATACCTTTAATCATAATAACACCTCCTGTTTATAGTATAACTTAATACGGTCAAAAAAACAATATTTTAAATTGCAATAGTCAGAAACTTTTGATATTATATAGGGTAGGGTGATTATATGAAAAATAAAATTCTTAATTTGCTTGAAAAAAGTAATGACTATATTTCAGGCGAGGAAATAGGCAGCATATTGGGCATATCAAGAGCAGCTGTATGGAAAAATATTGCAAAGCTTAAAGAAAAGGGCTACAAAATTGAGTCTGTAAGCAATAAGGGTTACAGGCTTGTAGACAATGCTGATGTGCTTAATGCTGATGATATAAACTATGATAAACTTATTTATATTGAAGAAGTAGATTCCACTAATGAGGAGTGTAAGCGACAGGTAGCTAATAATTGTCCGTCAGGACTATTTGTGGTTTGTGACAGACAAAGTGCAGGCAAGGGCAGACTTGGCAGAACGTGGCTTGCAGATAAAAATGTTGGATTATGTATGAGTATGGTTTTACGACCTGAAATTATGCCTGTGGAGGCGCCTCAAATAACACTTATTGCCGGCATAGTAATAAGAAGAATATTGGAAAGACTTATGGGGTTAAAGGTAGAAATAAAGTGGCCTAATGATATTATATGCAAGGGTAAAAAAATGGTGGGTATTCTTACTGAAATGAGTGCTGAAATGGAAAAGGTCAATTACATTATTTTGGGAATAGGAATAAATGTGAATATGGAGAGTTTTGAAGAAGAGCTTAGGGATAAGGCAACATCAATGTATATTGAAACAAATAAAAGATATAAACGAAGTGATATTATAAATGAATTTTTAAAGGAATTTAAACCATGCTATGAGCTTTTTTGCCAAAGGGGCTTTGAGCCATTTACTGATGAATATAATAAAAATTGTGCAAATATAAATAAAGAGGTTAAGACTGTTGGCGGTAAAAATGAAATTTCAGGCATTGCAAAAGGTGTAAACGAAAAGGGCGAGCTTATGATATTATGCGGTGATAAATTAGTGCCTGTTTTTGCAGGTGAGGTTTCATTAAGGCTTAGTGATGACAAATATATTTAAATTAGTGTTTATGTGGGCAAAATGCGGTTGCATTTTGCCCAGAAAGCTAAGGTAGGGACCAGCCGTGTAATGCCATATAAATATGGCATTAGTCCCTGTCCTCGGAGGA
>CABVEG010000188.1 GCA_902497185.1 uncultured Eubacteriales bacterium
ACCTTAGGTATTTCCTTTAATACATCGTCATACTTATCCTCTGCGTGTGCACCCTTTAACTGGCTTACAAGGTTTGAAAGCATACCACCCGGAACCTGATAAAGCAATGTTGCAATATCAACTGCTAACATCTTAGGACTTAAAAGACCGCTTTCAATAGCCTCTTCTCTGATTGGCTTAAAGTAATCAGAAATTTCCTTTAACAAGTTTTCATCCAAGCCTGTGTCATACTCTGTACCCTTTAATGCGGCAACCATAACCTCAGTTGCAGGCTGTGCAGTACCCATACTAAGTGGTGACATATCAGTGTCAATAATATCGGCACCTGCCTCAATAGCCTTCATATAAGTCATAGCTGCAACACCGCTTGTGTAGTGGCTGTGTACCTCAACAGGCAAATCAACCTCTTCCTTAATAGCCTTAACAAGGTCATAAGCAGGCTGTGGCAGCAAAAGACCTGCCATATCCTTAATACAAAGAGAATCAGCACCTAAATCCCTGTATGTCTTAGCTAAATTCACATAATACTCAAGAGTATGAACATCACTTAAGGTATAGCTTATTGCAAGCTGAGCATGAGCACCGTTTTCTTTTTTAACAGCCTTAACGGCAGTTTCAAGATTTCTGGCATCATTAAGAGCATCAAATATTCTTAAAATATCAATACCGTTTTCAATACTCTTTCTTACAAAGGCATCTACAACATCATCGGCATAATGTCTGTAGCCTAATATATTCTGACCTCTTAAAAGCATCTGCAGCTTAGTATTCTTAAAAGCTGAACGAAACTTTCTAAGTCTTTCCCATGGATCTTCCTTTAAATATCTTAAGCAGGAATCAAAGGTTGCGCCGCCCCATACCTCCAAGGCACCGAATCCAACCTTATCCATTTTATCTAAAATAGGGAGCATATCCTCTATTCTCATTCTTGTAGCAATTAATGACTGCTGACCATCTCTTAATGTACAGTCACAAATTTTAATAGGCTTTGCCATAAATAAAACCTCCCTTTATCTGTAAAGTGATAAGAAAATACCTGATGCAATAGCTGAACCTATTACACCTGCAACATTAGGACCCATTGCGTGCATAAGAAGATAGTTGTTTGGATTTTCCTCCTGACCCACCTTCTGAGCAACTCTTGCAGCCATAGGCACGGCAGATACACCTGCTGCACCAATAAGAGGATTAACCTTACCACCTGTAAACTTACACATAATCTTACCGAAAACAACACCTGCCGCAGTTGAAAAAGCAAAAGCAGCAAGACCAAGCAACAAAATCTTAATTGTTTCAAGCTGTAAAAACTGGTCAGCTCTTGTTGTAGCACCAACACTTATACCGATAAAAATACTTATAATATACATCATAGCCTCTGATGCGTGAGTTGCAAGTTTTTGAGTAACACCTGATTCTCTGAAAAGATTACCTAACATAAGCATACCTATAAGAGATGCTGTATCAGGCAAAATCAATATTACAAGCATAGCAGTAATAATAGGGAAAAGAATTTTTTCCTTCTGTGATACTGTTCTTAACTGCTCCATCTTAATTGCTCTTTCTTCCTTTGTTGTCAATGCCTTCATAATAGGAGGCTGAATAATAGGAATAAGCGCCATATATGAATAAGCTGCTACGGTTACTCTTGACAAGAGATGGGGAGCAAGCTGTGTAGTTGTGAAAATAGCCGTAGGACCATCAGCACCACCGATAATACCAATAGAAGCAGCCTCCTGTGGTGTAAAGCCCAAAGCAAGAGCGCCTAAAAATGCAGCAAAAATACCGAACTGGGCAGCAGCACCAAGAAGTAAGCTCTTAGGGTTTGCAATAAGAGGACCAAAGTCAGTTAAAGCACCTACACCCATAAAAATAAGGGGCGGGAATATTCCAAGCTCATCACCTTGGAAAATATACCAGAGCAAACCACCGTTAGATGTGGTTTCTCCCGTTACCTGTGCAAGATAAGGCATCTGAGATGCAGTATCAATACCAATAACATTTATTATTTCCTTAACAGGCTCATTCATAAGACCGCTGTTTGGCAAATTTGCTAAAAGCATACCAAATGAAATTGGCAGCAGCAAAAGTGGTTCAAACTTCTTTGCTATAGCAAGATACATAAAGAACAGAGCCACAACAATCATTATAAGGAATTTATAATTATCTCCTATAAAAAACTGTGCAAAGCCTGAGTTTGAGAAAAACTCAAGCACTGCATCACCTAACATACTAAACATACATCATGCCTCCTAAGAGATTATTCAGCAACAGTAATAAGAACATCACCTGAATTAACAGCCTGACCCTTAGTTACATTAATTGAAGCAACCGTACCTGCAAAAGGAGTAACAATATCATTTTCCATCTTCATAGCCTCTAACACAACTACTACCTGATTTGCTGATACCTTGTCACCCACATTGACCTTAATATCAAGGATATTACCGGGCATAGGAGATGTTACGCTGCTGCCTTCTCCTGACTGTGCAGCAGGAGCTGCCGCAGGGGCAGGTGCAGGGGCAGGTGCTGCGGCAGCAGGAGCAGGAGCTGCCGCAGATGCTGCAACAGGTGCAGAGGCTGCACCGGCGCCTAATTCCTCAACCTGAACATCATAGGTATTTCCGTTTACAGTAATTCTATAGCTTTTCATTTTTTTATTCCTCCCAAAAACTAAAATAATGTGCTCTGCTGTTCGTGCATAGTTTCCTTGTTCCACGTATTAACTCGTCTTAAGCTTCTTACAACAAGCTTATCAGGACCGATATTATTGCCCTTTGCACATTCACTTGCTGCTATTGCAGCAGTAATAACAGCTATTAACTCTAAATCATCATTTACATTTTTTTCTTCAGTCTTTTTAATTTTCTTAATCGGCTTTGTATCTGCATCAGACTTGCTACTTGTCTTTTTCTTAACAGACCTATTTGCAACAAGACCAAAAACAGACAATATTAAACTTATGAATATAAGCACCACAAATACTGTAACAAAGCCAAAAATAGTGACCATAAGTCCTTCTGCTAACCAATCCATACAATCACCTCTTAAAATTCAATACTTGAGTGTTTCTTAGCAACAGTATTTTCTCTCTTAGTAAGGAGCATTTCAAGAGCAATTAAAACTCTCTTTCTGGTATTTGCAGGAATAATGACACCGTCAATATAACCCTCAGCCGCAATTTGATATGGAGTTGATATTTCTCTGTAATAGCTTTCCTTTAAGCCCAATACCTTAGTAGCCGCATCCTTGCTTAAAAGAGCAATATCTGCTGAAGGCCATGCGTAAACAATATCAGCACCAATATGCTTTGAATTCATAATAAGATAAGCATTTCCAATACCGTTTCTTACAACAACATTAATCTTAGGCACTGTTGCATTGGCAAAGGCAAAGGCAAGTTTTGCACTATACTTTATAACATCACTTTGTGCATCAATGTGTAAATTGCTGTAACCCACAACGTCGGTAAAGGTTATAAGAGGAATGTTAAAAGCATCACAAATATTTACAAACTCCCCTGCCTTTTTAACTGCATCAATGTCAACACTTCCGCTGTTTGCAATAACACCTGTTGTAATACCGTCAAGTCTTATAAAACCGGAGATAATATTTTCAGCATAATTTGCGCTTACCTCCATAAATTTAAAATTATCGGCAACAGAAGTAATAATTGCTCTCATATCAATTTCTGTTGTATTGTCTTCGGGAACTATTGAATTAAGAGATTCGTCAACTCTGTTTAAATCGTCTGTAACATCTGCTACACTGTAATCATCCAAGTTGTTGGAAGGAAGTAATTCTATAAGCTCCTGAGCTCTTTCAAAACATTGAACATCATTTTCACACTCAAAATGAATCAATCCCTTTTGAGAAAGAGCCTCTGCACCACCTACCGTTTCATAGGTTGATGCTTTGCCGTCCAAGCCGTCATAAATTGAAGGGCTCAACAAAAACATCTTAGCATTTTCCTTTGGCATAATAACAAAATCAGATAAGGTAGGCAAAAATGTACTTACTCCCAAGCAATTACCTAAAACTATACTGATCTGTGGAATTACACCACTGGCGGCAGCCTGACTTTTAAACATAACACCATATGCATCAAAGGTGCCAAATCCATCCTCAATAGCCACGCCCTTTGAGTCCATAACCGCTACAACGGGACAGCCCATTTTAAGAGCAAGTGTATAAACATCAGCTATCTTTTTAGCGTGCTTTGCATTAACTGCCCCTTCCTGTGAAAAAGCATAAACAAGCTTTCCCCTTATAGTACCGTAGCCTGTAACAACACCTGCATCGGTATTAAAGGCGCCAAGCTCAACAAAACTGTTTGCATCAAAAAGTTTTTCAAGTCTTTCCTTAGCAAGGGAAGGCG
>CABVEG010000189.1 GCA_902497185.1 uncultured Eubacteriales bacterium
CCTGCCGATAAAAAATTTTTACAGGAAGTAAGACAGCTTTGCGATGAAAAGGATATGCTTTTAATGTTTGATGAGGTTCAGTGCGGTGTAGGCAGACTGGGTACACTTTTTGCTTATCAGACATTTGGTGTTGTGCCTGATATTATGTCAACTGCAAAGGGGATTGCAGGAGGTATCCCATGCGGTATTATGATGGCAAAGGAAAATGTTGCACAATCCTTTGTTCCGGGGGATCACGCATCAACATTTGGCGGTAATCCTCTTGCTACAGCTGCCGGCAATGTTGTTGTAGATGAGCTTTTAGGCGGACTCCTTGACAATGTTAAAACACAGGGCGTATATTTAAGAGAAAAACTTGAAGAAATAGCAAAAAAGCATAGTGATATTGTTACAGATGTAAGGGGAATAGGTCTTATGCAGGGAATTGAGCTTAATGAAGAGGCAGGACCTTATATTGCAAAGGCTATTGATATGGGACTTCTCCTTGTAGGCGCAGGAAAGTCCATAATCAGATTTGTTCCATCTCTTATTGTATCTAAGGAGGATATTGATAAGGCTATGGATATTCTTGACAAGGCGCTTGAAAAATAAATATCATAAAGGGCTACAATGAAATAACTTCCGATTGATACGACAATCGGAAGTTATTAGTTTATTGGTAAATATAATAAATCAGATTATCTTTCTCTTACTCCGTCATATCTTCCGCCATTATACATATAATTACCTCTAACTCTCCTGAAATTAGGACGTCTTATGGCAAAAATTTCATTTAAAACTATAGCCTGAATTAAATTTCTAAACATATTTCTTCTGCTCCAAAGATAAGCCTCCTGTATTTCAAGGGAAATTTCCTGTGCATCATCCATTTCCTCTTCAGCAAGTCTTATAACATTATCCACAATTTGAGCAAGGGTTTCTCTGTCTATACCTCTTTCGTCATAAATAGGGCTGTTAATATATTCATACTCATCTATAATTTTTTCAACATACTTGCTGAGGAGCTTATTAATATCGCTATAAAGCGCTTTCATAATATCCATATCCCTTTTTGGAATATCACTTTTATTAACAGATGGCACAACTTCGCTTGTTCCCTGTCTTGTATCAAATCTTGGCACAAAAGCATTATCATCAATAATTTCTGCCATTTGCTCAACACTTACATTTTTATATGCAGGCCAGCCTTGACCTAAGCGGTAATTTGTGAAATCACCAAAAAGCCTTTCCATATCAGGGGTATAGCTTTCAATATTATAGTACATGGTTTTACCTCCGCTTTAATTTATATTGTAATATATTCGTGTAAAATGTAATTGTGACAGAGAAAAAATTATAATTATAATTAACTTTACCCTTGTATTATTTGGTTATTTTGTGTATAATGAAATTAAACATAAGATGTTTTTTGTACAAATATCTAAAAATTTATAGACGAAAGGAGAATTTTTTTATGGGCTATATGGAGGAATATAAGCGTTGGTGTGAGGACAGCTATTTTGATGAGGCAACAAAGGCTGAATTACTTGCGATTAAGGACGATGCTAAGGAGATTGAGGAGAGATTTTATAAAAATCTTGAGTTCGGTACAGGCGGTTTAAGAGGTATTTTAGGCGCAGGTACTAACAGAATGAATATTTACACTGTAAGCAAGGCTACACAGGGCTTTGCAAACTATATTAAGAGTCAGGGCGAGGATGCCGTTAAAAAGGGTGTAGTTATTGCCTACGATTCAAGAAACTATTCTCCTGAATTTGCTGAAATTACTGCAAGAGTTCTTGCAGGCAACGGTATTAAGGCTTATTTGTCAGATGAATTAAGACCTGTTCCTATGCTTAGCTTTGCTGTTAGGGATTTAGGCTGTACAGGAGGTATAGTTATTACTGCAAGCCATAACCCTCCTGAATACAATGGTTATAAGGTTTACTGGGAAGACGGCGCACAGGTTCCATTCCCAAGAGATGGCGAAATCATTAAGGAAGTAAATGCTATTACTGACTTTGAAATGATTAAAAAGGCTGATTTAACAGAGGCAGTTAATTCAGGTATGATTCAGTATGTAGGTCCTGAGCTTGATATTCACTACCTTGAGGCTATGACTGCACAGGTTGTTAATCAGAAGATTATTGATGAAACTGATTTAAAGATTGTTTATACTCCTATTCACGGTTCAGGCAATAAGCCTGTAAGACGTGCTCTTGCCAAGGTTGGCTTTAAGAATGTTTATATTGTGCCTCAGCAGGAAAAGCCTGACGGCAACTTTACTACTGTAGGCTATCCTAATCCTGAAAATAAGGCTGTATTTGACCTTGCTATGGAGCTTGCAAAGAAGGTTGATGCTGATATTATTGTTGGTACTGACCCTGATGCAGACAGAGTTGGAGCAGTTGTTAAAAAGACTGACGGTGACTATATGGTGCTTACAGGCAATATGACAGGCGCTCTTCTCTGCGAATACATACTTTCTCAAAAGAAGGCGGCAGGCACTTTACCTGCTAATGGTGCAGTTGTTTCTACTATTGTTTCTACTGATATGACTAAGGCTATTTGTGCTGAATATGGTATGAAGTATTTTGATGTGCTTACAGGCTTTAAGTATATTGGTGAAAAGATTAAGGAATTTGAAACTGACGGCAGCTATGAATATATGTTTGGCTTTGAGGAAAGCTATGGCTGCCTTGCAGGTACTTATGCAAGAGATAAGGACGGCTGTCTTGCTACTATGCTTATTTGTGAGCTTGCTGCTTACTATAAGTCAAAGGGTATGAGCCTTTATGACGGACTTCTTGCTCTTTATGACAAGTATGGTGTTTATAAGGAAACTATTACATCAATTACATTAAAGGGTATTGACGGTGCTGCTCAGATTAAGAAGGTTATGGATACTTTAAGAGCTGAATCTCCTAAGGATGTTGCAGGAGTTAAGGTTGTTGAATCAAGAGATTATTCTGTTGATAAGATTGTAAACAATGTTACGGGTGAGGAAACTAAGAGCGGCTTACCTGCAAGTAATGTACTTTATTATGTACTTGAGGACGGCACTTGGTTCTGTGTAAGACCTAGTGGTACAGAGCCTAAGATTAAGGTTTACTTCGGCTCAATGGATAAGAGCGAGGAAGCAGTTGCTGCTAAGATCAAATCTGCTGAAAGCGGTATTCTTGCTATTGTTGATGAAATTCTTAAATAAGGATTTCAGAATTATATACACATAAAAAGGGCTGTGGAGAAATCCACAGCCTTAAATTTTCTCATCAACCTTTCTTTGGGCAATTATCTCATTAATTTTATTTTTATTATAAAGCATATGCATAGTCATAGCGTGTTTTGCATCGGTGGGATTATGTTCAGCAATGGCATTGGCAATAGCCCTGTGAGTAGTAATTGTTTCATCCTTAAGCCGTCTTGCAGTAATATTTGCAAAAACGGCAACGGAAGTATTTATAATTGGAATAAGCTTTTCAATTACAGCATTTCCCGTACATCTGGCAATAGCCTGATGAAATTTTACGTCTTCCATCATATGGTCCTCACCATTTTTTATCATATTTTCTACTTTGTCGCATTGCTTTTTTATGACCTCTATATCTCTTTCTGTAGCCATATTGGCTGCCATAGCTGCAATTTCAGGCTCCAGTATAATTCTGACCTGAAACAAATCCTTTGCAAGTTTATATTTATCCTTTGTAAAAGCAAGCCCTAAAGGGTCGTCACTTACACCTGTGTTGTTTGCTATATATGTACCTGCACCACGTCTTATAACAAGAACATTCCTACTCACAAGTATGCGTACAGCTTCTCTTACTGTACTTCTGCCTACACCAAGTATAGCCCCTAACTCAAACTCGTTAGGTATTTTATCATCTACCTGCAAATTGTTGTCAATAATATACTGTATAATTTTATCTGCTGTTTGTTCGGGCAAAGGTTTATTTTCCATATTTGACATATAAATCACTCTCCTAATGCATATAGTTGATTATAAGACTTAAAAACTTAAAAATCAACCCTAAAACATAAAAAAATAATAAAAGGGACAGAAAAACTGCCCCTTAAATTGTTAAAGAATTTTTATGCAAAAAATGATATTATAAGAGCAACAACAAAGCCTGATACACCAACAATGGTTTCCATAATTGTCCATGACTTAAGTGTTGTTTTTTCATCAATCTGTAAAAGTGATTTAACAAGCCAGAAACCTGAGTCATTAAAGTGTGAACATACAGTTGAGCCGCCTGCTACAGCTGCTGTACAGCAGGCAAGATATAATGGTGACAATTCGCTTACACCCGGTATAGCTGCTACAATACCTGCAGCCATTGTCATAGCTACTGTTGCAGAGCCTACTGAAATTCTTACAAGGACTGC
>CABVEG010000190.1 GCA_902497185.1 uncultured Eubacteriales bacterium
TAATGAGAAAATTTTAAGAGAAAGATGCAGAGATATTAAAAATCTTGTAAAATATCCTCACTTCAGCATCAACTATTCTGCTAAGGCTAACAGTAATTTAGCTTTTCTTGAAATTGTAAGAGAAGAAGGCTTAAATGTAGACGCAATGAGCCCCGGCGAAATCTTTGTTGAATTAAAGGCAGGTTTCAAGCCTGAGCAAATTTTCTACATTAGCAATAATGTATCTAAAGAAGAAATGCAGTTTGCCATTGACCATAACATAACAATGAGCGTTGACTCTCTCTCTCAGTTAGAGCAGTATGGTCAGCTTAACCCAGGCGGCAAAGTTGCAGCAAGATTTAACGGCGGTATTGGTGCAGGTCATCATGAAAAGGTTATAACAGCAGGCAAAAAGACTAAGTTTGCCATTAATCCTGAAAATATTCCTGAATTTAAAGAAATTTTAAAGAAATATGACCTTAAGCTCGTTGGTATAAATCAGCATATTGGTTCATTATTTATGGATGGCAGCAAATACGTAGAGGGTGTTAAGGCTATTTTACACATTGCAAAGGAATTTGATGACCTTGAATTTGTAGACTTAGGCGGCGGCTTTGGTATTCCTTATGAAAAGCTTAATGACCAGCCAAGGCTTGACCTTGTTTCTCTCGGAAAGGAGCTTGACGAAGTATTTAAAGAATTTGTCACTGAATATGGCAAGGAAATTACATTTAAGGTTGAACCGGGCAGATATATTTCTGCTGAATGCTCTGTACTTTTAGGTACTGTTCATGCAATTAAGTATAATCACGAAGACAAGTATGCAGGTACTGACATTGGCTTTAATGTACTTCAAAGACCAATTATGTATGATTCACATCATGATATTGAGGTTTATAATGACAGCGAAAAGGTTGAGGATATTACAGTTGTAGGTAATATATGTGAATCAGGCGACATTATTGCAAAGCATAGAATGTGTCCTGAAATGCATGTTGGCGACACTATCGGTGTTCTTGATGCAGGTGCTTACGGCTACTGTATGGCATCTAACTACAACAACAGATTACGCCCTGCTGAAATTTTAATTAGAGAAAACGGCGAAGTACAATTAATAAGAGAGAAAGACAAGCTTGAGGACCTTTTAAAGGGAATGAAGGGCTTAAATTAACTCACAAGCCTTGTGTCCAGATGGCAAGATTTGTGAAATTATAATAATATCATTTTAAGGGGAGAGCTAATCTCCCCTTATTTTAAAAAGGAGGATTTTTTATGACACCATTACAAAGTTACAACAAATTATTGGCAGAAAAAACTATTGAAGGTCTTGAAAGGAGAAATATGCAAGGCTTTTATGCGGAAACAAAGGAAGATGCAGTAAAACTTGCCCTTTCTCTTATTCCCGAGGAAAGCATTGTAAGTTGGGGAGGTTCTGCAACATTATCTGAAACAGGTATTTTAAATGAATTAAAAGAGGAAAATTACAAATGTCTTGACAGAAATGATGTGGAAACAAGAGAAGAAAAAGAGGAAATTGCTCATCAGGCACTTAATGCAGACTATTACCTTATGAGCACAAACGCTATGACAATAGACGGTCAGCTTATAAATATTGATGGCAATGGCAATAGAGTTGCCGCTCTTATTTATGGTCCTAAAAATGTTGTTATAATTGCAGGTATTAACAAAATTTGCGATACATATGAATCTGCCCTTGCAAGAGCCAGAAATAAGGCATCTATTCCAAATGTAATAAGATTTGATTGTGGTACACCATGTCAAAAAGCAGGCAAATGTATGGATTGCTTAAACCCTGCAACAGTATGCTGTCAGTTTGTTCATACCAGATTTTCAAGGATCAAGAACAGAATCAAAGTAATAATTGTTGGTGAAAACTTAGGCTTTTAATAATAAAAAAGCCAAAATTGCACATCCTATGTAAAGGGACATTTTAACAAGGGAGAGATTTTATGATAAATGATAACCCGCCTTTAAAGGATGACTATGGTGACGGTGATATACCACCTGTGGATTTGCCAAGAAAGGATAAGTTTGTTATGTAAATTATTGTTTATTTCACCAAAGGTGAAATAAACAATAATTTACCCTATATCGGCAAGCTCTTCTATACCCTTTAGACAAGAGAAGTATAAATTACTTTTCTCCTTGTCTAAAGGGTATTATTTGTTTATAATTTATTTACTCATAAAAACGTTATATAACTGTCAGTCAATATGATTAAAATTACAAATTTATTACTGTAATTTTTTAATAATATGACAATTTAGTTTTGACAAATCAGCCCATATGTATTATAATTATGTTAAAGCAATATGCTTAATAATTTTTGGAGGTAAAAAAATGAGCATTGATTTTTCATTAAATGGTAAGGTTGCACTTGTAACAGGTGCATCATACGGTATTGGTTTTGCTATTGCTTCAGGTATGGCAAAGGCAGGTGCTACAATCGTATTTAACGACATTAAGCAGGAATTAGTAGACAAGGGTATTGCTGCTTATAAGGAAGAAGGCATTGACGCTCACGGTTATGTTTGTGATGTTACAAACGAGGATGCCGTTAACGAAATGGTAGCCACTATTGAAAAGGAAGTTGGTGTTATTGACATTCTTGTAAATAATGCCGGTATTATTAAGAGAATTCCTATGTGTGAAATGACAGCAGCTGAGTTCCGTCAGGTTATTGACGTTGACTTAAATGCACCTTTCATCGTATCTAAGGCAGTTATCCCTTCAATGATTAAGAAGGGTCATGGTAAGATTATTAACATCTGTTCTATGATGTCTGAGTTAGGCAGAGAGACAGTTTCTGCTTATGCTGCTGCTAAGGGTGGTCTTAAGATGCTTACAAGAAACATCTGTTCTGAGTATGGCGAGTACAATATCCAGTGTAATGGTATTGGACCTGGTTATATCGAAACTCCACAGACTGCTCCTTTAAGAGAAATTCAGCCTGATGGTTCAAGACATCCATTTGACCAGTTCATCATTGCTAAGACTCCTGCTGCAAGATGGTTAAAGCCTGAGGAATTAGCAGGTCCTGCTGTATTCTTAGCTTCTGAGGCTTCAAATGCAGTTAATGGTCACGTTTTATATGTAGATGGCGGTATCCTTGCTTACATCGGCAAGCAGCCTAAGTAATTCAATATTACATAAAACATTTAAATTTTAAGCCTGTCCAAATCGGACAGGCTTTTTTAAAATAAATTTAACAGGTCACTGAATTTTTCAATTTTGTAATCATAGCCGTCTACACTTCCAAAACCATATTCAGCAAACACAAAAGGAATACCTGCATAAAGAGCTGACTGTCTGTCACCCTGAGTATCTCCAATATAAACAGCATTTTTAAGATTATTTCTTTCAATTATTATTTTATTATTTTCTCCCTTTGTAAGTCCTGTTTCTCCAAAACTTAATATATCAGTAAAATATTTGCCAGTACCATTTCCCTCAAAGAAGCTTTCAATATATCCCACCTGACAATTACTGACTATAAAAAGTTTATATTTTTTACTCAATTTACCCAGTGTTTCTAAAACCCTTGGAAAAAGTTTGCCACCGTGCTCTGACAAATATTTATTTTCAAGAACACAGCACTTATCTAAAAGACTCATTCTCATATTATGTTCAGTATCAGGAAAAAGCCTTTCCGCTATTTTATCCATAGGCAGTCCCATACATCCTTCTAATTCTTTAACTGTTATAGGGTTAGCTCTTACATTAGGATATTCCTTAAGTATAATATTCCATGTCTTACATATACCGTCAGTTGCATCCCACAGTGTTCCATCTAAATCAAATATAAGACCATCAAACATATTTTTCTCCTTATTAACCAATTTCTATTGCTATATATTTTACCACAGCGAAAGATTCTATTCAAGAAAAAGATTTATCCACAAAAAAATGCCGAAAACCCATATAAATACAGGCTTTCAGCATTTCTGTCTGTTACTCCCACTCAGAAGTTTAGCTGCATTATCTGCTTGCTTTTGTGATAAATCAACACCCCATAACTCCCCTGCACCTTTTTCAGCATTGTATTTTAAAGAATGTCCACTTCTCCAACATTTTCTTCCCTGTAACATTACCAAACAGTTACAAATCATCCTCTGTTGGAAATCATACCCCCTATATGCCGGAAGTGCCGTTGTTTCAAACTAAAAATCGGCATAGTCATTTCAATATTCTTTCTTTATTTCAATTATTTCTTCATTCTTCATAACTACCTCTTTTATCCATTGACAATTTTGCAACTATTTATGTGGATGAAGAACAAATCTCTGATTGGGATATCCGAACTCCTCAATCAATTCATTTTCAATGAAGCCATA
>CABVEG010000191.1 GCA_902497185.1 uncultured Eubacteriales bacterium
AGAACAGAGGCCTGTGCAAAATGCAGAGCCTGCAGCGCAGGTATGAAAAAAGAGGATATGATAATAAAAGCCGAAAATATGTGTAATGCTGAAATTGGCAACAAGGTTGATGTGGTTCTTGACAACGCAAACTTTATGAAAGCTACACTTATAATGTATGGTATTCCTTTTATAGCTTTTATGATAGGAGTTTTCGGCGGTTATTACGGTGCTGCTAATATGGGCATTAAAAACAGTGAGCTTATAGGTATAGCAGCAGGTATTGTACTTGTTATTATAGCTTATTTTATTATTCACACACAGGAGCACAAATTTAAGGATGGAAAATTTGTACCAAAGGCTATTAAAGTCGTAAAATAAAAATGGGGCTGTCGCAAATTAGTTTTTTACACTAACTTGCGCTCAGCCCTTTTATTTGTTTAATGATTTATCTTTATTTACAATATTTTCTACAGCCTTTACAATGCCTGCCGTAAATTTGTACTCTTCAAGTGTACAAAGGCCTTCAATGGTAGTGCCCCCCGGAGAACACACCTTATCCACAAGAGATTGAGGATGTTCATTACTTAATGAAAGATAATATGAACTTCCCTCAACAGCAGAGGCTGCAATATCTATGGCGAGTTTTTTATTCATACCCATTTTCTGAGCACCTCTTGCAAGAGCATCAATAAAAGCATAAACATAGGCAGGTGAACAGCCTGCAATGGCGCTAAACACAGAAAACTGACTTTCTGATACTTCCATAACACTTCCAACACAAGCCATAATGCTTTTAACAAAATCATATTCTTCATCACTTACAATATTATTTCTGCAAATAGCAGTTGTGGATTTTCCTACGGCAGCATTCACATTTGGCATAATTCTTACAACCTTAACATCAAAGCCAAACATAGACTTAATGCTGTCTGTTGTAAGCCCTGCCGCAACAGACACCACAAGGCTGTTCTTTTCTTTAACGGTATCCTTTATTTCATTAATTACTTCCGTAAACATATTTGGCTTAACAGCAAGAAATGTAATTTCCTGAACTGCATCATTATTATTTTCACAGGCTGTAATACCGGTCATATTTTTAAAAGCAGCTTTATTTTTTCTTGAAACATAAATATTACAGACATTGTTATCAACAAGTTTGCCAATAATAGCGCCTCCCATATTACCTGCGCCAATAAATCCTACATTTTTCATTAAAATCATCTCCTTAGCTTAAAGAAAGCATCGTATTAAGGCTCATTTTAGCCTCATCTGCCGTCTTTTCATCAACAATAATCTGTCTATGATAATCTTTCTTTAAAATTTCCTCAAGAGTTTCACACAAATTTTCAAGATTAGTTTTATTCATATTAGTGCATATACTTGCCGTATCAAGGATTTTAATATCTCTGTCAACAAACTTTTCCTTTAATCTGCTAACCAGATTAAATTCAGTACCTATTATCCACTTAGAACCCGGCTCACTGTTTTCAACAGCTTTAATAAGGTATGTTGTAGAGCCTGCACCATCACAAAGTTTAACTACCGACTTTGGACATTCGGGATGAACAATGATTTTTGCATCCGGATTAGCTTTTCTTGCTGCTTCAACAGTTTTAGGTTTAATTTTGTGGTGAACATGACAAAAACCATTCCAGAGTATCATTTTAACTTCATCAGGCTTACAGTCATAAATAAGCTTTTCTGTTTTTTGGTCATATAAGGCTAAATATTTTTCATCAACACCAAGAGCTATTGCCGTATTTTCTCCTAAATGCTGATCGGGAAGAAAAAGAATTTTATCCTTTACACTAAAGCCCCACTTAACAACCTTTTCTGCATTTCCTGATGTAACGGTTGTACCTCCGTGAACTCCGCAGAAGGCTTTAACCTCTGCCTTTGAGTTAATGTATGTAATAGGACAAATACTGTCGCCAAGTTCTTTAGTAATAATATCCCAAGCCTTTTCGGCACTTTCTCTGTCAGCCATATCAGCCATAGGACAGCCTGATGTTAAAGCAGGTAAAAACACTTTCTGATAATCCTCTGAAAGAATATCAGCCGTTTCAGCCATAAAGTGAACTCCACAGAACACAACATACTTTGCCTTTTTGTTTTCCTCGGCTATCTGAGCAAGTTTTAAGCTGTCACCAACAGCATCTGCAAGCTCAACAATTTCGTCCCTCTGATAATGATGGGCAAGAATCAACAAATCCTCGCCTAACTGACTTTTTATTTCCTTAATTCTGTTTATCATTTCTTAACTGCCTCCCTGCTTAAAAAGCTAATATCCAATGGTTTAACTCCGTTTGTAAGTGAACCAAGAGAAATAACATTTACTCCACACCCCTTAAAGCCTGAAATTGTGTCAATAGTAATTCCTCCCGAAGCCTCAGTTATAATATAGGAAGGAACAAGTTTTTGAAGCTCCTTAATTTCATCGGGAGTTCTGTTATCAAACATAATAACATCTGCCCCTGCATTGACAGCCTCTATAACCTGTTCTCTTGTTTCCGTTTCCACCTCAACCTTAACCATATGCCCCAACTGACTTTTTACCTTTTTAACTGCATTTGTAATACCTCCGGCAAAAGCAATATGATTATCTTTAAGCATAACTCCGTCATACAGTGCATAACGATGATTAAAACAGCCACCCTTTGTAACAGCATACTTTTCAAACATTCTCAAGCCGGGGTAGGTTTTTCTTGTATCCACAATTTTAATTGAAGAATCATCAAGAGCTGTAACAAGTTTATTGCCCATAGTTGCAATACCACTCATAAGCTGCATTAAATTAAGGACTACTCTTTCAGCTGTAAGCAATGTTGAAACCTTACCTTCAACTTCTGCAATTTTATCACCTTTTTTTACAAATTCGCCGTCTTTTTTAAGTATATTTATTGTGTAATCATCACTGAAAAAAGAATATGTAATATCTATAACATCGGTACCGCATACAATACCGTCATCCTTTGCCAAAAAATAGCCATTTCCTCTTACATCATCACCAAAAACAAGATTTGTGGATAAATCACCTGTACCAACATCTTCTTTTAAATATGATGCAATTAATTCCTTAGCAAGCAGCCTGTTCATTATTTCTTCCTCCTTTGCGGAAACAATTATATATTGAGAAAAGTTTATCATAAAACGGGACTTTTTTCAATAGTAAAAAAAATAAACCGCAGGCATAAATCCTACGGTTCACTTTTGCGTATATGCTAAAATACTTTGTAACAAATTACTTAGATGCCAAATATTCGTTAATATCCTTTAATAAAGCATCAACATCCATACCATGTACCATACAAGCCTCTTCAAGAGTTTCTCCCTGAGAAGATGGACAACCTATACAGTGCATACCCGCATTCATAAGAATAGGAATAATACCTCTGTCAATTAAAATTAACTCGCCAATAATAATATCCTTAGTAACTGTCTGTGCCATAATAAATTTCTCTCCTTTATAAATTAAAAATCATTTTTAATAATTTTCATATCAGTAACAGGGAAGTATCTGAAAATAGCCTTGCCCTGCATAAGGGATTCAGGAACAAATTTGTTTTTCCAAGCTCTTGAATCAGCAGAATTATTCCTATTATCACCCATCATAAAATAACAATCTTCATCAAAAAGTCCGTCACCATCTTTATCATAAAGCTCACTGTTCTCTATATTATCTGAAAAATCAATTAAACTGTCACCTTTTTTAGGTACATTATAGACTGCATCAACAGTATTCATAGTTCCGTTAACAAAGGTGTCAATTAAAGGCTCCCTACTGTCATTGATATAAATTTCATTATCAATTATACTTACTTTATCCCCCGGCAATCCAATAACTCTCTTAATATAGAGAATTTGAGGTTCATCGGGATATTTAAATACTGCTATATCATATCTTTCAGGAGATTGAATATAATACTCTACCCTGTTTGCAATAATTCTATCCCCTGTCATAATTGTTGTTTCCATTGAGCCTGAAGGAATGACAGCATTAACAATAACAAATTTTGTAATAAGAAAAGCAACTACTACAGAAAAAACTATAGTGTAAATCCAGCTTAAAACTTCCTTTAAAAAAGTCGGCTTTTCCTGTGTTTCCATATCATTTTCATATTTATCATTATCCATATACTATCTTTTCCTCCAATCATAGGGATTATACTTATAATACAACAATTAAATGATATTGTCAATAAAGGGTTTGTGAATATTAAATTAAGGTTTAGAGTAACAAGGAAAGCCTTATACCTTAAAGCCAACCTCTCTTTTAAAGAGAAGGTTTCAGATTGTCAAAAAACT
>CABVEG010000192.1 GCA_902497185.1 uncultured Eubacteriales bacterium
ATCAAGAGCCTTACATATACTTTCAAGAGTTGAAAAGCGTATAGCCTTAGCCTTATTGTTTTTTAATATAGAAAGGTTTGCTTGTGTTATATCCACCTTTTCCGAAAGCTCACCAAGTCTTATTTTCCTTTTAGCCATCATAACATCAAGATTAACTATAATAGGCATATAAACACCTCCTAAATTGTAAGTTCATTTTCTTCCTTATATTCAACAGCCTTTTTAAACAAATCTCTTAAAGATATTGCTAGTAGTATGCTTAAACCAAATACTAGTACAACCATTAATGTTGCAGGTGTAAACAAGAATACAGCCTTAACAATATAGCAAATAGTAATACCACCACAGCTTAAAGCAATAGCATTAAGATATTTTAAATTTTTCATTACAAAAGGGTTTTCCTCTGCAAAGGTTTTATAAACTGTTTTTAGATTGTAAAGAAGAATTGAGGCAAAAATACCTGATACTGTTACGATTGCAGTAAACAATATAAGGCTAAAGTCGGAGTAATTGTAATAAGTATTTATGATTTTGCTTAAAAAGGGCATAGCAACAGTGCATATAATTGACAGAATAAAAGTAATGTTTAAAAGTGAATAGGTTATTTTTCGCATATAGATTACCTCCTGTTTTTTATAATCATAGCATTAAATTGAGTAAAAGTCAATAATAATTTATTGAAAAACGATAAATAAAAAATAGTTGACTTATGCCAACATAGTTGATATAATTAACATATACCAACAATAGAGGTGATGAAATGCCAAGATGCAGTAAAAAACGTATAGTCGGCAAAATGCCTATAAGCTGCTGTTTTAAAAGTGACAGTAAAAGCAGTATGGCTATTAAAATGAGTGTTGAAGAATACGAATGTATACGGCTTATTGATTATATGGGCTTAAATCAAAATGACTGTGCGGATAGAATGCAGGTTAGCAGAGCTACAGTTCAGGCTATATATGCAGAGGCAAGAAAGAAAATTGCCAGATTTATAGTTGAAGGTATTAATCTCATAATTGATGGTGGAGATTATGAAATTAGAAATGTAATTAATAATGAAAGGGAGAATGATATTATGAAAATAGCAGTAACTTATGAAAATGGTCAGGTGTTTCAGCACTTTGGTCATACTCAGCAGTTTAAGGTTTATGAAGTTGAAAATGGCAAAATTGTGAAAACAGAAATTGTGGATACTAACGGTCAGGGTCACGGAGCGTTGGCAGGTTTTCTGTTTAATGGAGGCATTGATACTCTTATATGCGGTGGTATTGGCGGCGGCGCAAGAAATGCTCTTGCAGAAGCCGGCATTAAACTTTTCCCGGGTGCAAGCGGTGATGCTGATGCTCAGGTAGAGTCTTTTCTTGCAGGTAATCTTGACTATGATCCTGATACAATGTGCAGTCATCATAGTCATAAAGAGGGTCATAGCTGTGGAAACCATGGCTGTCATTAAATTTAGCAGGGCTTTAAAGACCCTGCTCTGCGTGTCGACAAAGCCGACACGCTTGCAAGAAATGCTCATCAGCACTTTCAGCTAAAGCTGAAAGCCAGCCTGCGGCTGTCAGATAAATCTTTCTGTGCAAGCATTTCTTGCAGTATGCTAAGGTGGGGACCAGCCGTGTAATGCCATATAAATATGGCATTAGTCCCTGTCCTCGGAGGAAGTGAATTCCTCCTGCGGATTTAAGTCTGCGACGCTTTTTGAATTAATGTGTCGCAAATAAATTCACTTTTTCTTAAAAAAATTTAGTTTTTTTTGCAGTTTGAGCAGGGCTTTAAAGACCCTGCTTTTTTATTCAAATTTAAAAATTTGCTATTGTATTTTGCTATAATGTATTGTAGAATAATACGGTATTAAAAAAATATAAAGAGGTAATGCATATGTACCAAAATACAAGCAAAGAAGTATTTAAAATGAGTGTGCCTATATTCTTTGAGCTGCTTTTGCAGCTTTTAGTAGGCAATATTGACCAAATAATGGTCAGCCATTATTCTCAAAGCTCGGTAGCTGCAATTAACAATGGCAATCAGATTATGAACATTATTATTATTGTCCTTAACTGTATGAGTGTTGCCACAACAATACTTATTACACGAGCCTTTGGCGCAGGTGATAAAAAGCAGGCTAAGGTCGTTTCAAACGTATCGGTATATCTTTTGGCTGCCTTTAGTGTTGTTGTTACGATGCTTATATTTATATTCAGCAGGCCTATTTTCAGAGGGCTGTCAATTCCCGATGAAATTTTGGATGAAACAAGTAGATATACAGTGATTGTAGCAAGTTTTGTCCTTATTCAGGCTGTATATATGGTAATTGCCGCAATTTTAAGAAGCTATAATTTGATGAAGGAAATTACTGTTGTAGCAATAATTATGAATGGTATTAATATTGTGGGAAATGCAATACTTATCAGATTTTATGGTATTATAGGAGCTGCTGTTTCTACGGATATTAGCAAGCTTATAGGTCTTGTGCTTATAGTAATGGTATTTCTTAAAAAGACGGATATGGATTTAAGTTTTCTAAGATTTAAATATTTTTCAAAGAATATGGCTAAGAGGCTTATGGTAATTGCCATACCGTCAGGAGGGGAAGCATTAAGCTATCAGCTTTCACAGATGTACATATTAAGATTTGTAAATACCTTTGGCGTTGCGGTTATTGCATCAAGAGGATATTGCAATATGCTTGCAAATATTGCCTATGTTTATTCAATGGCAATAGCACAGGCAACACAAATATTGGTAGGCTATTTATATGGTAAAAATGATTATAAGAGTATTGGGGTAAGAGTTAGAAATTCATGTCTTATATCTTTGGCTGTATCAGTCAGCATAACAATACTTCTGCTTATAAATTCCGATAGTGTTGTAGGATTGTTTACTAATGAGGAATTTATAATTGACCTGTGCCATAAAATATTGTTTGTGGAAATTGTACTTGAAGTAGGCAGAAGTATTAATATAACTATGGTAAAATGCCTTGTTGCAACAGGTGATGTAAATGTACCGGTAATATTCTGTGTATTCTCTGCGTGGATTGTAGCTGTAGGTTTAAGCTATGTATTTGGCATAAAGCTTGGCTTCGGACTTGTAGGTATATGGTGTGCCATGGCTTGTGATGAGTGTTTGAGAGGTTTTGCATTTATTATAAGATTTTTGCAGGGTAAGTGGAAAATGATAAGAATATAATTATTGTTTATTTTACCTTTGGTGAAATAAACAATAATTTAGCTTATCTTTGTAGTTACAACGGACGACCACTGGTCGCCCCTACATTTAAGTTAATGCAGCTTGTAGGGGCGTGCATTGCACGTCCGCTGTACTTAGCTTTAAAGACAAAGTTATAATTTGTTTGCTACGTTAAACAATAATTTTACCCTACAAAACAGGGTCCTTAACTCCATTCTTTTCAAATGCCGCCATTCTGTCTATACAAGTGCCACATTTACAACAAGGCTTTTCTCCACCTTCATAACAGCTCCATGTAAGCTCATAAGGCACACCTATTTCAAGACCTTTTTTAACAACCTGAGCCTTATTAAGACCTACAAAAGGCGCAACAATTTCAAGCTGTCTGCCGCTGCCCTCATATACAGCCCTATTCATAGCTTCATTAAATACACTGCTGCAATCAGGATAAGCATTTCCGGCTGAATCATCAGCATGAGCACCGTAATATATCTTACTGCATCCTTTTGACAATGCTATACTTGCTGCACTTGATATAAAAAGACCGTTTCTGAAGGGTACATAGGTTGACACAGGCTTGCCATCAGTCTTTTTAATCTGTTCAGAATAACTTTCCTTAGGTATTTCCTTATTTGAATGAGAAAGCAAAGAACAGTCGCTGAAATCAAATATTGTACTTAAATCAAGCTTAATATGTTCAACCTCATAGTAATTAGCAACTGCGTCTGCTGCCTTAATTTCCTTATCGTGCTTTTGTCCGTAAAAAATAGAAAGCGCAACAACATTTTCTTTTCCATATTCATTAACAGCAAGTCCAAGACAGGTTGAACTGTCAACACCGCCGCTTGATAAAACCATAACCTTCATATTTTTTATCTCCTAATTCTCATTTGTAATGATAGATCTGTTTCAAACCTGCCTCTAAGGGTTTCCGTATAGGTTTTTGAACCGGGCTTTTTAATACCTCTTGCAGTCATACAGCTATGACAGCCCTCAATCATTACCGCAACGTCCTCTGAACCTGTAGCAATCTGCATAATTTCGGCAATATCATTTCCAAGCCTTTCCTGAAGCTGAAGTCGTTTAGCCGCCA
>CABVEG010000193.1 GCA_902497185.1 uncultured Eubacteriales bacterium
ATCTACACCGCTGGAGTTGTTAATTTTTATCAACCACACCAGTTGACAAAGAACCATAATAGTAAAAAGGAAGATATGCGACAAAAAACACCGCATATCTTCCTCATAACTTTACACTATTCTTCTAAAGCATCATAACTCATAGTTCTAAACACTTGACAATATTTTTTAAATCCATCTTGTCCGATAATATAAATATTCGGCATATAGCTCATTCTTGTTTTTGAATATAGAATTCTTTCCAATCCATTATCTACGGCTATATGATTACTCAATGCCACTTCTACCTGTTTTTCATCAGAGTTTTCAAGAAAATAATCCAATGATTTAAGATATTGAATTATACCGTATTTTGTTCTTGGTGGCGTTGTTCCGCCCCAAAGTCCTGCCATATATGTTTTACCATTTTCTGTAACAGGAAATATATAGCTTAATCCGCCCGGAGTATGTCCCGGTGTATCGTAAACATATATTGTTTTATCGCCTAATTTTATGGTATCGCCATCTTTGATATAATGCGTTATATCATAATCTTTCCATGTTTCAGGTCTATCAGGCTTTGTTGGGTGTTCTCTCCAAAAAATATCGTCTGTTTCGGATAAATAGGTATCAACACCATATTCTTCAACAAACCACTTTCCACAACCTGTATGGTCGGTATGTCCGTGTGTTAAAACTAATTTTTTTATCGTACCAGTATTCCAACCAATATCTTTGATTGCATTTATTATTGCGCCAAATGCTTGTTTTGACGGCCATATAGCGTCTATTATAATTAGTCCGTCAGTAGTTTTTAGCACAAAACAATTTGTTTCTTTTTGAGCCACGATAAGCAAATCATCAAATATTTGTGCGTGGATAAACCACGACATATCTTCCATATTTCTAATCGTATCTTTTGTTATGATTGGTTTGTTTAACCTGTTCATTTATATCCTCCTCTGCACAATAAACTTATTTTTGCACAGAGGATAAACGGTTCTTGGAATGTACGCGTAACATTATTTTCACATCTTCACCTGCTTTCTGTAATTATTTTTCATATTTCATTGGTGTATATCTTATACCGTCTTTTAGCTGTTCGGTATCAGTATCTGTATGTACTCACATTTATATCCCAGCAAGGAAACAGAACTTATCAATACGATAGAAAATTTAATAAAAAATGAATAGCAGTATAAAAGACCTGAAATTATCAGGTCTTTTGCACTATTTATTGCAATTAAATTATACCTAAATTGATATATTTTTAGTGAGTGATAATAGAAAACGTATCAAAAACGTATCACCGCTTGTTAAAAATCCAGTATTTATGCGGTATATAGACCATTTTTAATTTATTCCCACTCTATAGTTGAAGGTGGCTTAGAAGTAATATCATACACTATTCTGTTAACAGACTTAACCTCATTAACAATTCTGCTGCTAATCTTAGCCAGCACATCATAAGGAATTCTTGCAAAGTCTGCTGTCATAAAGTCAGAAGTTGTAACTCCTCTTAAAGCAAGGGTATAATCATATGTTCTGAAATCACCCATTACACCAACACTTCTCATTGATGTAAGTACAGCAAAGTACTGATTAATATCCCTGTCCATACCTGCTGCGGCTATTTCCTCTCTAAAAATTGCATCTGCATCCTGAAGAATTTCAACCTTTTCCTTTGTAATTTCACCAATAATTCTGATAGCAAGACCCGGACCCGGGAATGGTTGACGCCATACAAGATAATCTGCTAAACCAAGCTCAATACCAAGCTGTCTTACCTCATCCTTAAACAACAGTCTTAAAGGTTCTACAATATCCTTAAAATCCACATAATCAGGCAGACCGCCTACATTATGATGGCTCTTAATAACTGCGGCATCACCTGCACCTGACTCAATAACATCAGGATAAATTGTACCCTGTGCAAGGAAGTCAACAGTACCTATCTTCTTTGCCTCGTCCTCAAATACTCTAATAAATTCTTCACCAATAATCTTTCTCTTAGTTTCAGGGTCAGATACACCTGCAAGTTTACTTAAAAATCTTTCTCCTGCATTAACTCTTACAAAGTTTACATCCCAATCAGCAAATGCAGCCTCAACCTCATCTCCCTCGTTCTTTCTCATAAGACCGTGGTCGACAAATATACAGGTAAGTTGATTACCAACTGCCTTTGATAAAAGGGCTGCAAGAACAGAGCTGTCAACACCGCCTGAAAGAGCAAGTAATACCTTACCGTTTCCAACCTTTTCTCTTACATCCTTAATTGCAGTCTGAGCATAATTGCTCATACTCCAATCGCCTGAACACTTACATACTTCATAAAGGAAGTTTTTAAGCATAGCAGTACCGTTTTCAGTATGCATAACCTCAGGATGATGTTGCATACCATAAAGTTTCTTTTCAGCATTTTCCATTGCTGCAACAGGACAGTTGTCAGTATGGGCAACTACTTTAAAGCCTTCTCCAACTTCACTTACATAGTCAGTGTGACTCATCCATGTAACAGCCTTTTCAGGCAAGTTTTTAAATAACGGACTTGTTGTATCAAAGCTTGTTTCTGTCTTGCCATATTCACTTGTTTCAGCAGATTTAACAACTCCACCTGTTAAATGGGCAATTAACTGGCAGCCATAGCATAAGCCGAGAATCGGCACACCCAGTTCAAAAATCTCCTTACTGATAGTAGGCGAATCCTCAAGATAAACACTGTTAGGTCCACCTGTAAATATAATGCCCTTTGGATTTAAAGCCTTAATTTCATCAATAGAAGTCTTATAAGACTTAACTTCACAATAAACATTGCATTCACGGACTCTTCTTGCAATCAGCTGATTATACTGACCGCCAAAGTCTAACACAATAATTAATTCATGCATTAATTTTTCCTCCATTGTATATTTATTTCTTTAAAAACATTCTTCTTGGGGTAAGTTCAGTTCTCATTGCCATAAGAATATCTTCTCTGGGTTCAAATATAAATCTTTTTCTCTTACCCTTATATGTTGTTACAAAAACATAAGTATTTCCAAGTATCTCACCACTGCTGAAATCCGCCAAAGGCAGCTTATCATACATGGTAAGATGCTCTTTATCATCAATATGTGCCATTATTTCAAACTCTGAAACTACACCTTCAAATACTCTTTTCCTCTTTGAACGATTTTTAATAACATCAATATCAAGAGAGCCGTTTGTATAGGAATATTCATATTCTTTGTTAAGCTCCTTAATTTTTTTAACTGTTACATAAATATCAATACCAACTATAATAAGAGTAAGGAGTGTAAAAGCATAACCCATACTGTCATCGCCGTTATCAAAACTTATAGATGCCCTTGCCTGACAAACCTCCCAGAAAAAGAGAGCAATGGCAATGGCAATACCTATTATATAAAGCCTTTTGCTTCTTTCTTTCTGACCAAATTCTCTTTTAACGAGTTGTTCTTTATAAACATCACTTCTCATAGGCTATTCCTCATTTTCTGCAACACTGTTTTCCTTATCGGCAAAAAAGCTGAACTTGTTTACAATACCAGGCACCATATCAATAAGTTTATTAACACTATTGCTGTCTTTAACATTAATAAGCTGAACAGCACCATTTGCAATTACCATAACCGCACTTGGTGTAATTTTGGCACCCATACCGCCTGCTCCTGAAGATTTGCCATTTTTCTCAACCCTTGAATCGGAAGAGCCGGCTCCCATACCAAAAGATACATCAACCAGTGGTATTATTGTAATGCCATTCATTTCTATAGGCTCACCTACAACAGTTTTGCTTGAAACAAAATTATCAAGTTTACTAAACATCGTTTCTAAATTTTCGTTAAAGCTACCCATTCAATTCACCCTTCCAATAATCCTTTACCAACTGCCACATAGGCTTTGTCAAAATATACCTTATAATTGGAAATAAAATAAGCCATAAATTAGTCCTGCCCTTAATATTAAAATCTCCGGTTAATTCTTTATTTTCAAAATTGCCTTCAACATTAACACTTAATGGCAGAAATGATTTAACAACAGCTATTGCTCCAAGAGCCTTACCCGTGTCAGCAGGATCATCAAAGCCTATAATACCATTTAACTCAAACTTCTTAAAGCCGAGATTTTTAATTAATTTAATTAATAATCTCCACGTAGAAGATATAATTGAATTAATACAATACCTATCATTAAATCTCTGTATATACTTAAATTTTTCCATAATGTATACTGCAAATTTTTTAATACCTGAAAAAAATCCTTTAATTTTTTCCAGTATAATATATATTTTACTATTTTTTTCA
>CABVEG010000194.1 GCA_902497185.1 uncultured Eubacteriales bacterium
ATGCTTTAAAGGATGCAAAAACAGTTGTATGGAATGGTCCTATGGGTGTATTTGAAATTCCTGATTACGCTAAGGGTACAGAGGCGATTGCTGAGGTATTATCAAAGCTTGATGCAACTACTATTATCGGTGGCGGTGACTCTGCAGCTGCTGTTAACCAGATGGGCTTTGGCGACAAGATGAGCCATATTTCAACAGGTGGCGGTGCTTCCCTTGAATTCTTAGAGGGTAAGGAGCTTCCAGGTGTAGCTGCTGCTCAGGATAAGTAATAAATACAATAAAATATTTTACTATTTTTACAAAAAGGCTGTTGAGATTTCAACAGCCTTGTAGTATAATTGTAATAGAAATAGTCTGATTATATTTTTGTAAATTGTGTACAATTAATCAGATATACAGGCTTTAGCCTGAAAAACATACTAATTACATAGAGAGGGTGTAAATATTATGAGAAAACGTATGGTTGCCGGTAACTGGAAGATGAATAAGACTCCTAGAGAGGCTGTGGATTTAGTTAATTTGCTTAAGGATAAGATTGATAAGGAGGATATTGATGTTGTACTTTGTGTACCTGCCATTAATCTTATAGCTGTAGCTGAATCTATTTTACATACAAATATTAAGCTTGGTGCAGAGAATTTACACTATGAAAACTGTGGCGCTTACACAGGCGAAACATCCGCAACTATGCTTAAGGAAATAGGCGTAAAATATGTAATCGTCGGTCATTCCGAAAGAAGAAGCTACTTTAAGGAAAATGACGTTATTGTAAATAAGAAGGTTTTAAAGGCTTTTGAATATGGCATTATTCCTATTGTATGTGTAGGTGAAAGCCTTGAGGAAAGAGAAGACGATATTACTATTGAAAAAATCAGAATCCAGGTTAAAAAGGCTTTAAAAAATCTTACTGATAAGCAGGCAGAAAGTGTTGTTGTTGCTTATGAGCCTATATGGGCTATCGGTACAGGTAAGCATGCTACAAATGAGCAGGCACAGGAAATCTGCTGTGAGATCAGAAAGTGTATTGGTGAAATGTTTGGCGAAAAGGTTGCTGAAAAGACAAGAATACTTTATGGTGGCAGTGTAAATGGCAAGAATGCCAATGAGCTTTTTGCTATGCCTGATATTGACGGCGGTCTTGTTGGCGGAGCAAGCCTTAAAGAAGATTTTGCCAATATTGTTAATGCAGAAAGTTGATAGAAATGGCAACATTTTTTCAAAATTCTAAAGGAGAAAAACAAAAATGAGTAAAAAAACAACTGTTTTAATGATTTTAGACGGCTTTGGACTTAACGATAAAGTTGAGGGTAATGCTGTTAAGCAGGCAAATACTCCTGTTATTGATAAACTTATGGCTGATTATCCTTGTGTTAAGGGCTATGCCAGCGGTATGGCTGTTGGTTTGCCTGATGGACAGATGGGTAATTCAGAAGTAGGTCATCTTAATATGGGTGCCGGCAGAATTATTTATCAGGATTTAACTAAGATTACTAAGGCTATTGAAGATGGAGATTTCTTTGAAAACGAAGCACTTCTTGATGCTGTTAAGAACTGCAAGGAAAATAATTCCTCACTTCATTTATATGGTTTGCTTTCACCGGGTGGTGTTCACAGTCATTTAACTCATGTTTATGCTTTATTGAAACTTGCTAAGATGAACGGTCTTGAAAAGGTTTATGTTCATTGTTTCCTTGACGGCAGAGATACTCCTCCTGCTTCTGCAAGAGGATTTATTGCTGAGCTTGAAGCTAAAATGCAGGAAATTGGTGTAGGCAAGGTTGCTACAATTTCAGGCAGATACTATGCAATGGATAGAGATAACAGATGGGACAGAGTGGAAAAGGCTTACAATGCAATGGTGCTTGGTCAGGGCGAAACTGCCAACAGTGCTGATGAGTGTATGGCTGTTTCTTATGATAAGGAAGTATTTGATGAGTTTGTAGTGCCTACCGTTATTATGAATAATGGTGCTCCTACAGCTACTATTAAGGAAAATGATTCAATTATTTTCTTTAATTTCAGACCTGACAGAGCAAGAGAAATTACAAGATGTTTCTGTGATGTGGATTTTAAGGGCTTTGAAAGGGCAAAGGGATATTTCCCTGTTAAATATGTGTGTTTCACTGATTATGATGTAACTATTGAGAATAAAGAGGTTGCCTTTAAGAAAGAAGTTATTACAAATACTTTTGGTGAGTATCTTGCAAAGAATGGTTTAAAGCAGGCAAGAATTGCTGAAACTGAAAAGTATGCACACGTTACATTTTTCTTTAACGGCGGCGTTGAAGAGCCTAATGAAGGTGAGGACAGGATTCTTGTTCCATCTCCAAAGGTTGCCACTTACGACTTGCAGCCTGAAATGAGTGCTCCACAGGTTACGGATAAACTTGTTGAGGCTATTGAAAGCGGCAAATATGATGTTATTATCATTAACTATGCTAACCCTGATATGGTTGGTCATACAGGTATAATGGAGGCAGCAATTAAGGCTGTTGAAACTGTTGATTCATGTGTAGGAAGAGTAGTTGAAAGTCTTAAAAAGGTTGACGGTCAGATGTTCTTGTGTGCTGACCACGGTAACAGTGACCAGCTTGTTGATTATGAAACAGGTAAGCCATTTACTGCACATACTACTAATCCTGTTCCCTTTGTTCTTGTAAACTGCCATAAGGCTAAGGGTCTTATGGAGGATGGCAAGCTTTGTGATATTGCTCCTACATTACTTGATATGATGGATTTAGCTCAGCCAAAGGAAATGACAGGTCATTCTTTACTTATTAAATAATAAATTTTTAAATAAAATTAATAAAAAATTGCTATATTTTTGTAGATTTTTTCTATGAAATAGGTTATAATTATCTCTAAAGACAATTTTGAAAGGAGAAACAAAAATGAAAGGTTATTTAGAAATTGTTGACGTTTACGCAAGAGAGGTACTTGACTCAAGAGCTAACCCTACTGTTGAAGTAGAAGTAGTTGTTGACGCAGGCGATGGCAACCAGGTTATGGGTAGAGCCATTGTTCCTTCAGGTGCATCTACAGGTCAGTTCGAAGCTGTTGAAATGAGAGACGGCGGCGACAGATACTGCGGTAAGGGTGTTCTTAATGCCGTAAATAACGTAAACGACATTATTGCTGATGAGATTATTGGTATGAATGCTTTAGATCAGGTTGCTATTGATGAAGCTATGATTGCTTTAGACGGTACTCCTAATAAGGCTAAGCTTGGTGCTAATGCTATTCTTGGTGTTTCTATTGCTGTTGCAAGAGCTGCTGCAGATGCATTAAATATGCCTTTATACCAGTATCTTGGTGGTTTCAATGCTAAGACTTTACCTGTTCCTATGATGAACATTATGAATGGTGGTAAGCACGCTGACAACACTGTTGACTTACAGGAATTTATGATTATGCCTGTTGGTGCTAAGACTTTCAGTGACGCTTTAAGAATGTGCTGTGAAATTTATCACGCATTAAAGAGTGTATTAAAGAGCAAGGGTTACTCTACAGGTGTAGGTGACGAGGGTGGTTTTGCTCCTGACTGTGCAACTGCTGACGAAGTTATTGACAACATTCTTGAGGCTGTTGTTAAGGCTGGTTTCAAGCCTGGCGATGACATCAGAATTGCTATGGACCCTGCTTCTTCTGAATTATATAAGGAAGATGGTTTATATCACTTCCCTGGTGAAACTAAGGCAACAGGTGCTGCTGAAGAAATTACAAGAACTTCTGCTGAAATGGTTGAATACTATGCTGCTCTTTGCGAGAAGTACCCAATTATCTCTATTGAAGATGGTTTAGCTGAAGAAGACTGGGATGGTTGGAAGATGCTTACTGAAAAGCTTGGCGACAAGGTTCAGTTAGTTGGTGATGACTTATTTGTTACTAATACTAAGAGATTACAGAAGGGTATTGATTTAGGTGTTGCTAATTCAATCCTTATCAAGGTAAATCAGATTGGTACTCTTACAGAAACATTTGATGCTATTAAGCTTGCTAACAGAAATAATATGACAGCTGTTGTATCTCACAGATCAGGTGAAACTGAGGATACTACAATCGCTGATATTGTATTAGCTGTAAATGCCGGTCAGATTAAGACAGGTGCTCCTGCAAGAACTGATAGAGTTGCTAAGTATAATCAGTTATTAAGAATTGAGGATGAGCTTGGTGATACTGCTCAGTACCTTGGTCTTGATGCTTGGTTCAATTTAAAGAATAAGT
>CABVEG010000195.1 GCA_902497185.1 uncultured Eubacteriales bacterium
AATTTGATAATACAAAAAACCGAAAAGAGGGTTATACTATGGCTTTGAAATTAAGCAAAGGACAAAAACTTGCAATAGAAACTAAAAACAAAAATATTTTGGTAAGTGCAGCAGCAGGCTCAGGTAAAACATTCGTTCTTACACAGAGGGTTCTTTCAAGAATTATAGAAGATAAATGGGACATAGACTCATTTCTTATAGTTACATTTACAAGGGATGCAGCTAATGAAATGAAGGAAAGAATAAGAAAAAGTCTTGAAAAGAAACTTAACGATGAGGCTGAAAACAGTGATGTCAGCAATGATATGATAGTACATATAGAAAAACAGCTTAATTTAATTAATAGGGCAAATATTTCAACTATAGACTCATTTTGCTCAAATGTTGTAAGACAGAATTTTCATAAAACTGATTTGGATTTAGGATATAGAAACATAACACAAATTGATGGAACTATAATAAAAAAACAGGCTGTAGACGAAGTCCTTGAAACTTTTCTTGATGAAAAAGATGAGGATTTTATGACATTTTATAATATGTATATGGAAAAAAACAGCGATAGTGCTGTTGTTGATATGATTTTTAAACTTTATGAATATGCAGACAACTCACCTTATCCTGAAAAATGGCTTAATGAGTGTGTTGAACAGTATAATGATGCAGATAACTTTTATGAAAGTATATGGGGCAGGGTATTTGCTGAAAATATTGAGAAAAGTATAAATGCAGCAGAAAATTATGCCAATAGAGCTATGGATTGTTTAAGAAATTTTGATGAAATTCCTGATGTAGTTTCTAAACTTTTCATTACTGTTGGTGATTTTCAAAATGCTCTAAAAACAGGTGGAATTAAAGCTGTTGCAAATCAGGAAATAGGCTTTAGAGTTACAATAAGCAAAAAGTTTGATTTCCTTGGGGATGATATAATTAATGTAATTAAAGGCTATGTGAGTTTTGGAAAAGATGCACTTAATTATGCCAAGAGCTGTGCTGCTATGTCTGACGAAAGCATTAATTTCCTGTTTGAAAGTATAAAACCTGTTGTAAAGGGACTTGTAAAGGTAGAGAAAGCCTTTATGCAAAGATACAAGGAACTTAAACTTGAAAATCAGCTGGCAGAGTTTAATGATATTTCTCATAGCTGCCTTAATATATTAAGAGATGCCAACGGCAGAACAACAGAAGTGGCAAGAGTATATCAGGATAAGTTTAAGGAGATAATTATAGACGAGTATCAGGACAGTAATTATCTTCAGGAGGAAATATTGACTGCTGTTTCAAGAATTGAAAGAGGAGAAAACAATATATTTATGGTAGGTGATGTAAAGCAGGCAATTTATAAATTCAGACTTACAACACCTAAAATATTTATGGATAAGTATGACAGTTATTCAGATAAAAATGAAAATGAAAAACTTATTCTGCTTTCCGAAAACTACAGATCAAGAGCTGTTGTGCTTGATGCTTGTAACTTAATTTTTAAACAGATTATGGACAGCAGAATAGGAAATGTTGAATATACTGATGATGTTGCCTTGAATCCAAAGGCAGATTTTCCAAAAGCTGATTATAACATAAATATATCAAGGTCCACTGAATTGATTGTGGTAGATACAATAAATACTGATAGTGGTACGGCGGTGAGTGATTTTGACGGGAAAATAGGAGAGGCAAAAACTGTTGCCAAAAGAATATATGAAATGCTTTATGAAAATCCCTTATATATTTATGACAAGGATGAGGAAAAATACAGACCTGTTAAAAAGAAAGATATTGTTATACTTGTAAGAAAAAGAAATAATGCAGGAGCATTTTATGAGGAATTAAATTCTATAGGAGTAAGTTGCATATTTGAAAAATCTAATCCTCTTTTTGAATCTACGGAAGTTAAAAATATTATTTCTATTTTAAGACTTATTGACAATCCTTTGCAAGATATAGATATGGTTAATGTCCTTCACTGTCCTATATATGGTTTGTCATTTGATGAAATTACAGAGTTGAGGCTTAACAATAGAAATAGCAGTATCTATGATGCAATTAAAGAAGCAGAAGAAAAGCCAATAGGTGCAAAGAAGCTTTTAAAAGATTTAGATTATTACAGGGAATATTCAGTTAATAATTCTCTTACGGATTTAATAAATGAAATATATGGAATAAGCAATTACTTTAATTATGTAGGTATACTTGATAATGGTGCTTTAAGACAGTCAAATTTAAGACTTTTTAAAGAAAAGGCTATGGAATTTGAGGAGGCTTCTCAGGTGGACCTGCACAGCTTTCTTGAATATATTGACACTGATTTAAGTGATGATGTTAAGTCTAATGACAAAATAGGTTCAGCAGTAACCCTCTCTGAAAACGAGGATGCTGTAAGGATAATGACAATTCATAAGAGTAAGGGACTTGAATTCCCTGTTGTGTTTGTATCTCTTTTGCAGGAAAAAATAAATAACGGATACAGAGCAAATTATATTTTTGACAGAGAGCTTGGTATTGGCTTAAAGTTCATTGACCAAAAAAACAGAATAAGATATAAGACAATGCCTTTTGATATTATATTGGATAAATATAATGAGGATGAAATGTCTGAAACATTAAGGCTTTTGTATGTTGCTCTTACAAGAGCAAGGGAAAAACTTATTATAACAGGTGTCACAAGCACTAAAAAGTCAACTTCGGGCAAAAATAAATTTAATGTTCTTAATAATTTTGTGGGGGATAAAAATACTCTTTTGCCTTATGCTCTTAGAAGTATGGCGGATTCCCCTCTTTTTTGGATCTTATCAGCACTTAAAAGGATTGATTTGGATAGAAATAATATAATTGAACAAAGGTGGGTGTGTCTTGAAAACGTTGACAGCCTTGATAACCTAAAGGCTGAATCAGCAGTTAATATTATAGCAAGGCTCAGTAATATTGAAAATGCTGATATGGAAAACAAATACGGTGAAATTATTAAAGAAAGACTTGATTATGTATATCCTCATATGGCAGATGTAACACTGCCTTCAAAAATATCCATAACTGAAATTAAAAGAAAGATAAATGCTGAAAATGACAATGATATGCCTAAATTCAGCAGTCTAGTAAGAGGAGTACCTGACTTTATGAAAAAGACTGATACAATTACGGCAGCTCAAAAGGGTACAATATATCATACCATAATGGAACATATAAATTTCAAAGAGAAAATTGAACCTGAAAAATTAATTGATGGTCTTGTTGATAAGGGAATTTTATCCCTGGAAGAAAAAAATGCCGTAAGTATTGATAAAATTTCTGAATTTACGTTATCTGATCTGTTTTCAAGAATAAAATCTGCCTCAAGAATTTATAAGGAGGTGCCTTTTGTAATGAGTATTAAGGCATCTAGGCTTAAAGAATATGAAAATGCCGCCGGAAATCTTGTGGTACATGGCATTATTGATCTTTATTTTGAAGAGGAAAATGAACTTGTAATTGTTGATTATAAGACAGACAGAATAATAAAAAATACGGAGGAGCTTAGGAATAAGTATAAAATACAGCTTGAACTTTATAAAGAGGCACTTGAAAAAAATACAGGCAAGAGAGTTAAGGAGTGCCTTATTTATTCAATAGATCGGGGGGAAACAATAAATGTTTAATTCAAGGCATCCTTTTTATTCTGCCGGTGATTATTACAAGGAACTATTTGGAGAAAAGCTAATAAAACTGGCAATAGACGGAGGATTTACCTGTCCAAACAGAGATGGCACGCTTTCTGATAAGGGGTGTATATTTTGCAGCGGTAAAGGTTCGGGAGATTTTGCGGGCAGCAGAAGTCTTAGTATAGGTGAACAGTATTTACAGATGAAAGAAAAAATGTCAGCTAAATGGCCTGAAGGAAAGTATATGATGTATTTTCAGGCATTTACAAATACATATGGTCCTATGGAAAAACTTGAAAGACTTTACAATGAAGCAATAAGCTGTGATAACGTAGTGGCACTTTCAATAGCTACAAGACCTGATTGTATTAATGAGGATATTGTAAAATTATTATATAACATTTCAAAAAAGGTATATGTATGTGTGGAGCTTGGTTTCCAGACAAGCAAGGAGGAAAGTATAAGACTTATTAATCGATGTTATGAAAATAATGTATATAAAAATGCTGTAAAACTTTTGAATGAATATGGCATAGACCCTGTTACTCATATTATACTTGGTCTACC
>CABVEG010000196.1 GCA_902497185.1 uncultured Eubacteriales bacterium
CCCGTCAGGGAGATTAGACACCATATCAAATCCTTGTAAGATGGTGTTGAGTAGAGCTATATGCTCTTAACAATTTTATAATTTATTTTTTATGAGACATTCTTAAAAGCAGAGGAGATTAAAATGTTTCCTCTGTATGGTACCGAAATCAAGACCTCCTTGTGGTGGTGAGGGATAAGGACCTAATTGATGGGAAAGGTGACTTTGTTATCTTTAGGTTAATCCTTAATTTATTTGACAAAGGACTTTATTTGGTTTTTTGTTTTTCATTGACAGCCAGGAAAGACTGGCAGGTGTTGGGTCTACATATACATCGTAACAATTAATGGTAGGATAGTGTAGATGAGCTAAAATTTAGCCTGGGGGCAATCGGAAACTGAGGAACACTTGTTGTATAGTCCCCGTACAGTAGAGCATTGCTTTGGGTAATGCTATGTGATTTGTTTGTGGGGCTGCATTTCACATATAAATGTGTCAAATATGTAAATATATAAAAGCCACTTTGATATTTTTCTGAAATTTATAGACAATGTAATACCTTTTCATTTGTGACTTTTATTATGGTTCCTTATACAAGCCCCATTGTTTATGCACTAATGGCGGAATGGTAGACGCGCCAGATTTAGAATCTGGTGAGCATAGCTTGTTCGAGTTCGAGTCTCGATTGGTGCATTCAGCTTCTTTAAATAGAAGTTGTATTCTTCCTGTGGTTTTAGGGGGATGTAAGGGCAGACATCCCCCGTTAATATAGTTCCAAATGGGAATGATGTAGGTTAATATCTATAGTGTTGGTTCAACTCCAGCAGGAACTATCAGGTGACATTTGCACAGATGTTGTCAAGATACAAATGTGCATAGTAGTCTATGAGGATGCCTGCTTTAACTAGTGGACGTCTTCCAACAGTATAACCTCTTGGCATAAGTAGGAAGCACAAGGGATGTTAGTTGAAATCTGAAAGAGGTTTTCAGCAAGCATTGCTATAATAAATAGTAGTTTATCTGTGGGCGTAAATATAAATTTTATTTTTAAGTTAGACGAAAATTAAGTTAGGCAATTATTGTTGAAAAGCAAGAAATATTGATTAATTAGGTATTACTGTCTTAGGTAATCCCGCCCTCTCTTAATTGTATTGGGAGTATTTAGTCCCTTCGCCAAACGGTAAGGCACAGGGTTTTGATCCCTGTATTGTTGGTTCGATTCCAACAGGGGCTGTTAAGCAATACATGGTATTGCTTGTATATTATTTGCCATTTTATCTATGAGATGTCTGCTTAATATTAGTAGGCATCTCAAAACAAAGCCTTTTGTTCTAGTGCAGGACATTAGGGGTGTTGGTTAAAATCCAACAAAGCTTACCAGGAGGTTGTTACCCCTGGAATAATAAAACTCCTTTCAAATTTTTTCATTGAACACCTGCTTACTTGGTGGGTGTTCTTATACACTCATAGCAAAATAGGTATGTGCACTGTTTATACAGTTTGGGTTCGATTCCCAATGAGTGTTTTAACAAAACATCAAATTGGCAAAGACAACTTCATCCTTCTATTTCAAATTTTTAATGCAAAATTTCTTTTGGGGTTGTAATATCCAAATTAATATGATGTTTGTTATTTTGTGGATTTAATAAATAAGTGGTTCCTTCTATTATATTGGTAAAACATCTAATTTTATAAATATGGCTACTGCTTATAATGACCACAACATCTGTATGACACAGGTGTAGAGATGTAGATATGCAAAATAAAATACTGTATGGGCTAAGCGCTATCTTCCTTCTGGTAATGCTGGACTGACTGTCTAAACTCATCAGATAGTGTAGTTCCCCAATTGTAGTTGTATCTTGTTTTGCAGTAATGCTAATGGAGGTAGTTCCTTCTTAGAATTGGAAAAAAGAGTTGCATATCAAGTGGATGTTACTGCCTCTAATTTCATTAAAAAGGAGAAAAATAAGATGAATAAGGAATTAAATGAATTATTATTAAGAAGAAAAAATAAAATAATGCTCGAAGAGGGCAGTTTGTCAGAGATTAAGTATAAAGAGCATATAGCAACACTTGTAAAAAATATAACTTCATTAGGTTATACGTTTTCTGTAAACGTTTTATCTGTTTTATTTACCTATACTGTAGATGAGTTGGTAAAGTTTAATGGAGATATTGTATCATTGCTAAAGAAACTTATTGGTGCGGATGTGGTATATAAACCTATGTATCCGAATTTTCCGAGTTCAGTTATGGAGAAAAAGGAATCAGAATTATATATAAATGCCATAATGCATTACTTGACATTGGGAACAGTATATCCTTTTGAAGAGAAGAAAGAGAGATTTCCTCTTATGCAGAATACTGAGTTAAAAGTGATAGACTTAGGCATAGAGGATGATATTAAAGATATATTTACATCTCTTTGTTTATCTAAGACCTCTTTATCAGATACAGACAGAGAGGATATAAGAACAATATTTAAGAGTGGAATAGCTGTTAAATTTCCTGAAAATATAACTTATAAAGAGAATATTGCATTAATAGGGCAATTATATGTTGAGTCATCAGAGAAGCTTGACTATAAGTATGTGAAGAAGTATTTTAAGACTGCAACTGATGTTTTAAGATTAATTACTTTATTATCTGCTGGTGATGTTAGTCTTGCAGATAACACAAAATATAGGAATTTTAGTAGAAAAGAAAGGAGATTCCTTATAGGTCTTTTAAATGAATGTGCCTCTACCGGTAACATAGAGGAAGATATGCTTCGTCATAAAAATAAATGGATAAAGGTAGGGGAGAAACTTCATCCGGGAGAAGATTGTTATAATTATTACTATAATGTACAAGCTGCATTTAAGAAGTTAAGGAATAATGATCATATTAAAACATTTAACAGTAAGGTAGAGGAATTATGTTCCTGTGGGCAGTTTATAGAAGTAGCTGCTCATTTAAAGAAAAGACCGGGAGAGTTTGTAAGAAGACTTGACTACCTATTGAGAATGGTATCTACAGATGGGGAAAGAGCACAGATTATAGAATACTTTAGGTCAGTAGTTTCCTCTATATCTACTCCTGTGTTATTACAGATAAGAGAGCATTTTTTGCATAGAGACGAAGATAGAAGAATTATTTGGACCAAAAAGGCTAAATTATATTCTATGGAGAATACATTGGGTGAAATACCTGAAAAGTACATAAAGTCAGTGATACAAATTTGCGAGAATGCTTTGATACAGAGCTATTCTCAAAGGAGCTATATGGGCAGTGTTTATTTATCTGATGAGTTTAAGAATTATAAAGTCCCGTTTAATCAGAGAACAGCTACAAAGGCACTTAAAAATATCACAAGAGGGTCAAGAGTGAAGTTAAATGATGACACCATAAAGACACTCAGAGGTTTTATATGGTGGACCAATATGGAGAATGGTTGCAGAGTCGATGTTGATCTAAGTGCAGCTATATGTGATGAGAATTGGAACTGTATAGAACATATATCATATACAAATCTAAAGAGTTCCAAGTTTAACAGTTGTCTTTCAGGGGATAGAACTAATGGTGGAAGCCCTGATGGTAATGGTGTAAGTGAATTCCTTGATATAGACATAGATTCTGTACTGAATAATGGTGGCAGATATGTTGTTTATCAGGTATATAGTTTTACAGAGCAAAAGTTTGCAGATATGCCACATGTAATGTTTGGCTAGATGAAGCGAGCTGATGCAAATTCAGGCGAAATATATGAGCCAAGTACTGTAGAGCAGAAATTAGACTTAGCTTCCTCTTCAGTTAAGGTTATTCCTGTAATTTTTGATTGTCAGGAAAGAGAAATTATTTGGTGTGATACAAGTATTAGTGGTGATTTAAGAAATATGTCAAATAATTTAGAGAATAATCTACAGGGTGTTAAGTTGGTTTGTTACAGCATGGCTAATATGGTTAAGCCATCTTTATATAATGTAATCGATTTTAATATAAGAGCCAGGGGCATAAGGGTGGATAACAAAGAAGATGCTGATATAATTTTTGACATAGAAGATGCTGATGTAACACCATATGATATTGAGTTGTTTATGGCTGATTACCTATAAGCTATGGGGTGCAGCTTTGATATAGCTGTTAAATGTCTAGTAAAGTAATGGTATTATTATATGCAAAGCAGAATTAAATCTATCATTTCAAGTGGGACGTTGGTTAATTCGAT
>CABVEG010000197.1 GCA_902497185.1 uncultured Eubacteriales bacterium
CCAAACATTACGGGAATAGCAAGGAAAAATGTAAATTCAGTTGCAACATATCTGGATGTACCTAAAAGCAAACCACCAATAATTGTTGAACCTGAACGGGATGTACCGGGTACTAAAGACAATACCTGAAATAAACCTATTCCAACAGCAGTTTTTAAAGGCAGTTTATCTAAATTCTTACATTTTACACTGTCCTTATTGCGCTTGTTCTCTATTATTATAAACGCAATACCATATACTATTAAGGCAATGGCTACTACATATGGATTAAATAAATGGTCATTCATCCAATCATCTAATAATAAACCGATTATGGCCGCAGGAATACTGGCAATAATAACCTTCAGCCAAAGATTAATTGTGTTCGTTTTTTCTGTCTGACTTTTCTGTCTGTCAAAAGGATTAAGTTTATTAAAGTAAATTACAACTACGGCAAGAATAGCACCAAGCTGAATTACTACATCAAACATTTCCATAAAAGCATCAGAGCTTATATGTCCTATTAATTCTTCAATAATAATTAGATGACCTGTACTGCTTATAGGTAGCCATTCGGTTATACCCTCAACAATACCCAAAAGTATAGTTCTTATTAAATCATGAAAAAAAGTTGATACCATAACGACCTCCTTATTTGGTATTTATTGTTATTATTCTTTCATCGCTGTTCCAGTCTACCTGAACACCTAATGCCTCTGATACAGCTCTTAAAGGCACCATACTTCTGCTGTTAATAATCTGAGGCTTTACATCCATTATTATAGTATCTTTTTGATTAATTAGCAAGACTTTTTCGCCAATTACAAAAGAAATTTCCGTGCCTTTTCTTATTGCTTTTACCTGCTGAGTATCATTATTCCATGTCACCTCAGCTCCAAGAGCTTCAAATATTTTCCTGAACGGAACTAAAGTTCTTCCGTTTTGTATAACAGGCTTTTGATCAAATTCAACAGACTGATCATCTACAAAGACTAAAATATCATTTGTATTGTTAGTAAGTTTTGTAGTTCCTTCTGATTTTTCAAGGGTTGTTGATTCAGTATCAGATTCTGCTGATATAGTATTTACATTTTTTACTATGTTTTTAAGATAAGCTAAATTATTTACAAATTTATATCTGAAGTGTATCTCACCGTAAACCTTATCTATTGACTTATTAAGAGATATTTGCTCTTTAATTGCTTTACCATTATACCACGGACTTGAAGTTGCAACACCATCGCACTTATAGTCAGCAAGTCCAACATAAAGCTTTGTATCGCAGTCCTTTAATGTTTCAGCCCACCACGTAACAGCCTCCTTATAGTCAATAGTTTTGTTTCCTATTTCCCAATAAATCTGAGGTGCTATATAATCAATCCAGCCCTCAAGCGCCCATTTTCTGGTGTCAGCATAATTTTTATAATATGACTCGGAACCATATGTATTGCTGCCCAAAGGATTATTGTTTTTATTTGCCCAAACACCTACGGGACTTATACCAAACTCAACATTATTGTCAAGTTCATTAATTTTATTATGTAATAAATTGACAAGGGTATTTACATTTTCTCTTCGCCAATCTTCTTTATTCATTCCATTGCCATACTTGCTATAACTTTCAGCATCATCAAAACCGCTTCCAGGATAAAAATAATCATCTAAATGTATTCCGTCAATATCATAGTTTTGGACAATTTCTTCAACACCCTTTACTACAAGCTCCTGTACTTCGGGTATTGCGGGATCAAAATATAATTTGCCTTCATATTCTTTTATCCATTCAGGGTTCTGCCTTGCAGGACTGCTGTAAGACAGGCTTTCAACTGAAACACCGACTGTATTTGTAACTCTGTAAGGATTTATCCATGCATGAAGTTTAATATTATTTTTATGAGCTTGTTCTATCCAATATTCCAACGGATCAAAGTCATTGTCAGGTGCTGTTCCCTGTGACCCTGTAAGTCTTTGACTCCACGGATAAATTTCAGATTTATAAAAAGCATCAGCCTCAGGTCTTACCTGAAAAAATATATCAGTAATACCCATATCCGAGCAATTATTTATAATCGTATCTGCTTCACTTTTTAATATAGACGAATCAGTTGTACCCTTTGAAGGATAATCTAAGTTTAAAGTGGTAGATACCCATATACCCTCCATTCTTTGACTGTCTGAGGAAACCTTTGTTTCCGTATCATCAGCATCAGCGGCAGTATTTACACTGCTCAAATTAATAAGCTGAAACATCAAAACAATGGAAAGTATTACTGTTAATATGTATTTTTTATTCATTTTCTCCCTCCTTAATAAATTCCAACCATTTTTTTAATTTTGCTTCCTGACCATTATTGCTAAGTTCATAATATTTTGTACCTGCAAGCTCATCAGGCAAATATTGCTGTTTAACATAATGATTAGGATAATCATGTGCATATTTATATCCTATGCCATGTCCCAGCTTAATAGCACCGGGATAATGCTTATCTCTTAAATGATTAGGAACACCGGAGGTCTGAATATTCTTAACATCATCAAAGGCTTTATCAATAGCCATAATGGCAGAATTGCTTTTTGGTGAGCAAGCAACATAAGCTGCCGCCTGAGCAAGATTAATTCTACATTCAGGCATACCTAAATAATCGACAGCCTGTGCTGCGGCATTTGCAACAACTAAAGCCATTGGATTAGCGTTCCCCACATCCTCAGATGCACAAATAACTATTCTTCTTGCTACAAATCTTGGGTCTTCACCTGCATAAAGCATTTTAGCAAGATAATATACTGCTGCATCAGGATCAGAACCTCTCATACTTTTAATAAAGGCTGATATTGTATCATAATGATTATCGCCGTCTTTATCATAATTTAATGCTCTTTTTTGTATACATTGCTGTGCAGTTTCAATATCAATATGTATTTTATTATCATTATTTCTTTCGGTTGTAAGCACCGCAAGTTCAATAGCATTTAATGCAACTCTTGCATCGCCGTTTGCAGTATTTGAAATAAAATCAAGAGCATCATCGTCAATTATAGCATTATATATACCTAAGCCCTTTTCCTTATTATTTAAGGCATTTAATATTATTGACTTAATATTATCAATGCTTAGATGCTTAAGCTCAAAAACTATACTTCTTGATACAAGAGCCTTATTAAACTCAAAATATGGATTTTCCGTTGTAGCACCAATTAAAATAAGTGTTCCATCCTCCACAAAAGGTAAGAGAGTATCCTGTTGAGTTTTGTTAAACCTGTGAATCTCATCTATAAAAAGTATTGTTTTTTTACCATAGCCGCCAAGTAATGTTTTGGCTTTCTCTACTGTATCTGTAATATCCTTTTTACCTGCCGTTGTTGCATTAATTTGCATAAACTCGCTTTTTGTACTGTTTGCTATAACCTTGGCAAGGGTTGTTTTGCCTGTTCCCGGAGGACCATAAAGTATAATTGATGACAACTTGTCAGCTTTTATTGCTCTGTATAACAATGTATTTTTACCTACAATATGCTCCTGACCTACAAATTCCTCCAATGTTTGCGGTCTGAGCCTTGCTGCAAGAGGACTTTCTTTTTTTAAATTGTTTTCTGCCTGATATTCAAATAAATCCATAGTTTTATCACTTATCCTCTAACGAATAAACATCGCATCCAATATATGTACAAATTTGGGGATTTCATAAAAAAATAACATAACATTAGCCCCTAAACTTTATTACCTTTATTAATAATAATATATTTTAACTAAAAAATCAAGCCAATGCCGAGGGATTAAAAAAATATTAAGGTTTAGAGTGTCGGGAGCCAATACAAGGAGGAAAATATTATGAAAAAAATAATGGCAATTACAATGGTAGCAATGATTGCTACAACTAACATTACAACTTTAACAACAACTGAAGCAGCAGAAGTTGTTGCAACAACAGAAACAGAATTAACTTTTAATGAAACAGTAAAAAATAACATTAAAAAAAGAAAAACGGCAATTGACATAAGTCAGTACAAGTTAAGTACTGAAGATGCGTTAAATAAGTATTTTACATTAAGAAACTGCGAACCTGACATTTGGTACACAAGCGAAAGTGCTTCTGTGACCACTAAAAACGGCAAAGCATATACACTAAATATTGCTTATAGCTATACAGAAAAAGAAGTGTTAGAAACAATGGCTTA
>CABVEG010000198.1 GCA_902497185.1 uncultured Eubacteriales bacterium
ATTTAGCGCCCCTTATAGGGGAGCTGTCACGAAGTGACTGAGGGGTTTCAATAGTAGCAATTCTCTATCTAATTCAACCAACCAGGAGAGCAAATTATGGACTACGAAAAATATATGGATATGGCATTAGAACAGGCACAAATTGCCTACAACAGCAACGAGGTACCAATAGGCTGTGTAATTGTATACAATGATCAGGTTATAGGCAAAGGTGCAAATCTAAGAACAACAAAAGGAAATGTACTTGCCCATGCTGAAATTATAGCCATAAACGAGGCTTGTATCTTTATGGGCGACTGGCGCCTTGAGGACTGCACCCTTTTCGTAACAGTTGAACCCTGCCCTATGTGTGCAGGAGCCATACTACAGGCAAGAATAAAGGAAGTTGTATTTGGCACAAGAAATCCAAAGGCAGGCTGTGCAGGCTCAATATACAATCTGCTCCAAGACGACAGATTTAATCATAAGGCAGAAATCACAGAGGGCATAAGACAAGAGGAATGTGCCAAATTAATGAAGGATTTTTTTAAAAGATTCAGATAATATAAAGGAGTATTATGAAAGCGGTAATTTTTGATTTTGACGGCACAATAGCAGACAGTACATATGTATGGAAAAAGGTCGATGAGGATTTTTTCAGGGCAAGGGGAATGGCTGTACCTGATGATTATGTAGACGCCATAAGCACAATGAGCTTTGTAAGCGGTGCAATTTACACAAAGGAAAAATACAACCTTGATGAAAGTATTGAGGATATTATGGCAGAATGGAATATACACGCTCTTTATGAATATGCCAACAATGTAAGACTAAAGCCTTATGTTGCTGAGTACATAGGCAAGCTTAAAAACCAGGGTATAAAAATAGGCATTGCAACAGCCTCTAATCCCGAATTTTATGCACCTGTTCTTGAAAGAGAAGGTGTTGCTCACCTTTTTGATGCCTTTGCTGACGGCACAAGCGGTGTAAGAAACAAGGATTATCCCGATATTTATCTGCTGTGTGCAGAAAAATTAGGTGTCAAGCCTGAAAACTGCCTTGTATACGAAGATATTATAAAGGGCATTAAATCTGCAAAGACAGCCGGTATGGCTGTAACTGCTGTATACGATGAAAACAACAAAAATAATTGGAATGAAGCTAAAAGGGCAGCAGATCATTTTTTGCTGAGCTTTGGCGAAATTCTTAATTAAATTTTTATTGACATTTTTAATAATTAATAGTAGAATAGAATAGTCCTGTGCTAGTCGGGGAGGTAGCGGTGCCCTGTAGTCTGCAATCCGCTTTAGCAGAGATTATGTCCTTGACTAAGGCTTTAGTTTGTAAGGTCAGCCTATGGGCTTTTGATGTTGACGATTGAGTCTTGCACAACGGGAACCTGTGAACCGTGTCAGATCCGGAAGGAAGCAGCACTAAGCAGTCCCTCTCGTGTGTTGCAAGGTAGCTTGATTTGAGTCAAAACCCGTAGTAACGCTTGGAAGCTACTGTCGAAGTCGGATGCACAGGATTTTTTATATTATTTTTTACTTACTACAGACAAAACTCCGACACCCAATAATATGCACAAAAGACCGAGAATATCCATACCCGTCATTACAACACCCATAAACATCACGCCTACAACAGCACTGGTCAATGGTTCAGTAGCAGCAAAAAGGCTTGCCTTTCCTGCACCAATAAGCCTTACGCCATAAAGATATGCGCTAAAGGCAAATATAGTACCCATAAGTATAAGAAACAAAAATGCAGCAACTGTTTTATAATCCCATATTCCCGGAACAATCCAAGGCTTTGTAAATAAAGACAAAACTATACCGCCAATAAACATACCCCAGCCAAGAACAGTTATTGTGCCGTATTTATTCATAAGTCTGACCGGTACAAGGTTATAAAAAACTACGGCTACTGCCGATGAAAGACCCCAAACAAGAGCTTTTTTTGAAATTGCAAGGCTGTGAATATTTCCGTGAGTAGCAAGAAAAAATGTACCTGCAATTACAAGCAAAAGAGCAATAATTTCAGATTTTACAGGCAAATTTCTATTTCTTATTGCCAGATAAAGCATAATGATCACAGGTGAAGTATACTGTAAAACTATTGCTGTACAAGCATTTGACACCTCAATAGTCACATAATATGTAAGCTGACAGCCAAGCATACCCAAAATACTGAATATTAACATTTCTTTTATATTTTTATAGCCCCTGAACATTTGAAATATATTTTTTCTGTTTTCAGAATTAAATGCAGTAATTAAAATCATTATTATGCCTGCCGTTAAAAGACGCACTGACACAAGCCAATGTGCATTAAGTCCCTTTTCTTCAAAAAGATACTGACCGAAATTTCCTGAAAGACCCCAAAATATACCTCCCAATATTGTAAACAAAATTCCTTTGGTATTTCTACTCATTTTTATTTCTCCTCGTAAATATAATGGAAACCATAAACACTGCTTTTTTTGCCCAGCTTGCAATAAATGCAAGTAAAAATGAGCTGCCTGCTAGAAAAACAATATTTTTAAAGCTGTCCATAAAAGGCACATTATTTTCAATAATATCTTTATAAATAAAGCCGTCAAACATCTGACTGAAAAGATACATTTCAAGAGATACAAGGCTCACTGCTTTAAGGGCAAAATTTATAGGCTTAATATTAAAGTCAATATTAAGGCAAAGTACCATAATAATCACTGACACAAAAATAGTACACATAGCAGAATAGCCTGAATTAGCCTGATAGCCAATAAAGCTCCAGTCAAATACATCACCATTACAATGAAAATATGTAGCAGTACTTATAACTGCAAGAACTGCAGCCAAAGCAAATAGCCCAATAATAGGATTTAATTTAACTCTGTATTCCGCCAAATAGCACCCAATAATATAGTAACCAAAAACATAGAAAGCAAGCCAGCTTGATGGCACAACATCAAAAGTAAGAGGACCAAGGGAATTTAAACCTATAAAAGTAAGTATAAAAACTTCCTTCTTCCACTTATCCCCAATGTTCTTATAGGCAATGTTGAAAAATGGCATAATTAAAAGCATTCCTATATAAAGCCTTATATACCAACCATATTTAAAATAAAGCAGCCTGTCCAAAATATATTGCATATCAACAGACTGACCGTGAAAATGCCAATCCACCCATATTCTTAAAGAGCTTATAAAAATATGAGTACAAAGCAAGGGTATAATGCCAAAATAATGCTTTTTTGAAATAACTGCGTTAGACTTAAAATATCCCGAAATTATCATAAAAAGAGGTACGGCACAAATACCAAGCCATCTTATTGCCGTAGGAAATATCATATCGGCAGTAAAATTTGTGCTGTAATAATATGTAAGTCCAAAAAAATGAACAACAGGCACAAGTATAACTGCAATTACTCTTGCTATATCTCCGCCTACCTCTCTTTTTCCACTGTGAATCCTCTTTTCTGTGGATAAAACAGGTCTGCCATTTTTTAAGCAAATATAGTCAACACCACAAAGAGCCACCCAGTAAATAAGGGTGGCTGTAATATACACAGCACTAAAGCTGTAATCAATAAATTCAGTTGTACAAAAGCCAAATAAAAGGCTTAAATAAAAGTAAAGTATATGCTTCGTTTTCATCTTTAGCTACCTAGTTAAATACTGCCGTTTTTGTTTCAGCAATCCAATTCACACTTGCTCCAAGTTCTTCCCCAAGAACTCTGAAGGGTACAAACATTCTGCCATCCTTTATTTCGGGAATTCCCCCTGTTATTTCCTTTTCAGCGCCATTTACCTTCATAATACTGCTGCCTGCCGTAAATTCAATAACATCATTGCCATAATTTATAATTGCCGTCTTTGTGTCACCGTTCCATGACACAATATTTACACTTCCGTTGCCTCTGTAGCCATCGGCAAGGGCAATACTTACTGCTCTTAAAGGAATAAGGGTAGAGCCTGTGCCTGCCTGAATATAAGGAGTAGCATCTATAATCTGATTTTCACCGTTTACTACCATTATACTTCTGCCTATGGTAACTTCAACCTTATTTACGGTATTAAATTCATCTGTTATAATTTCAGCAGCTTTTTCGGTAACTGATTCCGTAGATGGCTCTGAATTAAGGGCTGCGCCTTCGTTAAATACATAGCTGCCGTAGCTTAATTCC
>CABVEG010000199.1 GCA_902497185.1 uncultured Eubacteriales bacterium
ATTATTTTATCCGCCTTAAGTCTTGTGATAAATTTTACACAATCCTCTGATAAATGCACAAAGTCGCATATTACCTCAACAAAGCTGTTATCCATAAGTCCGGCTCCTGCAACGCCCATATTCCTGTGATGAACCGGTGACATTGCATTAAAAAGATGAGTATAAGAAGCAGCGCCTTTTGCAACAATATTTTCACAATCCTTAACTGTGCCGCCGCTGTGACCTATTGAAATATAATCTCCGTTTTTAACAACATATTCTGTAAATTCTTCTGCACCCTCTGCTTCGGGAGCAATAGTAAATCGGATTTTCAAGTCACCCATTATATTTTTTAGATCCTCATAAAGCTTAATATTACAGGAGGTAATATAGCTTTCCTCCATAATACCCTTATACTCCTTTGATATAAAAGGACCTTCAACGTGTATACCCAAAATTTCAGCATAATCCCTATTTTTTGAAGCAAAATAAATTTCCTTAGCACTTGCTAAAATTTTAGAATAGGACTTTGCAACAGTAGTAGGCATATAAGCACCAACATTATCCTCATAAAGTTTTTTGCTTAAATATATAATTTCACTTGAACTACCGTTCATAATATCCACACCATAGCCTCCGTGAATGTGCAGGTCAATAAAGGGCGGAAATATAGCGTTGTCATTGTCATTGCCCTCACCCTTTTTGTTAATTGAAGTAACTATGCCATTTTCAACCTCAATATCACCAAATATTAAATTGTAATCTTTGTCCATAAACGTAATATCCCTATATAGCATAATAACACCCCATTTTGATATTTTATTTTATCACAAATTATCTTAATTTAAAAGAGTATTTTATACTACATTGCAAAAAAAGCTGTAAGATGTTAATGGTTAATTATACTTTAGCATTATATAAATTATCTTCCCTTGACAACAACCCAATATTAATATAAACTAGTATATGTAGAAATTTAACAATAGGGAGGCCTATTATGAACAAATCAGGCAACATAAGTACCAAACTCAAAAACGGCAAATTATCATTTGTACTGCTGATAATTTTGTTTGTATGTATAGTGGAGATTTTTATTTTTAATTTCCGATTTTTCCAAACATTGGGCTATGAGCCTCTTGTCCTTACAAATACAAGGCTTGACGGTTCGATAAATGGTATGGAAGATTCAACTCTTCACTTTAACAATGACAGTGGTACAATATATTTTGAAAATATTAACAATGAAGTAAAAAATATATATATTAATGCTGAAAACACAAAAACTCTTTCGGAAAATCCAAATGATTACAGCATTAAGGATTATAAAGCCTCAAGACTTATTAAAATTAAAATAAAGATTGATGACTACAGTAAATCAAATGGTATCGATATGCCTGAAAGACGTATAGTTTCAACAGTGGAAAGGACAAAGTATATACCTTTAAATTTAAAGGGTGAATCTCACAACCTTTCTCTTACATTTAATAATGTGAAGGATCAGGATATTGTTATTCACAACATAATACTTAACAACAATGTACCTTTTCATTTCAGTATTATAAGGGTACTTGTTATATTGGCTTTTATTGGACTTATATATGTAATAAGACCAAAGTCAAAGTTTTACTCCCATATGCTTAATTTAAAAAGCAAAAAGCAGAAAATTTTAATACCGGGAATTATTGCCTTACAAATTATAATTATGCTTACGGCAAGCCATATAAATCCTATGTATGTTCATAACACCGTAAGCTGGCAGTCACAGTATATTGAGCTTACCGATGCCATACTTGACGGTCATTATTACTTAAATACTACACCTGATTCAAAACTTAAAGAGCTTACAAATCCCTATGACCCTGACGAAAGGGATAAAAACGGTGTAAACGCAAGCTGGGATCACGCATATTATGACGGCAAATATTACGTTTATTTTGGTATTGTCCCTGCTCTATTATTTAATATACCGGTAAAACTTATAACAGGCATTGACATTAAGCCTTTTTACTGTATTTTGACACTTATACCCGTATTTATTATAATGAGTTGGCTTCTTATATATGCTATTGCAAAAAAATTTATGACAAAAGAAAATGAAAGCATACCACTTTTGCTTTACATTATGCTTTCAACAATATTTGTAAGCGGCACGGGTACAGCCTTTTTAATGGTATGGCCTGATATGTACACATTGCCCATATTTACTGCACTGACACTTGGAGTAAGCGGTCTTTACTGCTGGATAACAGCTTTTAAGAAAACAGAGAAAAGCTATAAGCTTAGCAGCATTAAGTTATTTATAGGTTCTTTGCTCCTTGCTCTTATAGCAGGATGCCGTCCACAGATGCTTTTGATTTTATTTATTGCAATTCCTCTTTTTAGCAATACGGTATTTAAAGACAGAAAGCTTTTTTCAAAAGACAGCATTGTTCAGACATTGTGTTTTGTATTGCCTATAGTTTCATTTGCTGCATTTATGTTCCATTATAATTATGCGCGTTTCGGTTCAATATTTGACTTTGGTGCTAATTATAATCTGACTACAAATGATATGACTTCAAGAGGAATAAGCCTTAACAGAATACCTCAGGGCATATTCAGTTATATACTTCAGCCTTTAAATATTGAAGGCGTATTTCCATATATTACAACAACAAACTTTGCAACAAACTATATGGGCATTACAATAAAGGAAGGCACTTACGGCGGTATATTATTCCTTCAGCCTTTAACATTTACCATTTTACTTATACCTAAAGTAAAAAAAGAGTTAAAAGACAAAGGGCTTTATATAATTACAATACTTTTAAATGTATTTGCTTTAATAATAGTTTCGGCAGATTCCATAATGGCCGGTATATTGGCAAGATATTTTCTTGATTTCAGCTGGCTTTTTGTATTAGCTGCAATTATAATAATATTTGCAGCATATAACAAGTATGGAAAAAAGGAATATTGGAAAATATTCAATTTATTTATGCCTATTTGCTTTATATTTTCAATAATAATAACATTTTTAATTACTGTTGGCGCCAGATATTACAGTCCTATGGACACCAATCCGGAAATATTCTGGAAAATTTCAACAGCAATACAATTTTGGCTATAAAAAGGAGATAACAAAATGGATAAAATAGCAGTATTAATACCTTGCTACAATGAAAGCAAAACCATAAAAAAGGTAGTTGAAGATTTTAAAAGAATTTTGCCCGAGGCAACAATTTATGTATATGACAACAATTCAACTGACGGTACCGATGAAATTGCCAGAGCCGCAGGCGCTGTTGTAAGATATGAGTATCAGCAGGGCAAGGGCAATGTAATAAGAAGAATGTTTAGAGAAATTGATGCCCATTGCTATGTAATGACAGACGGAGATGACACATATCCTGTTGAGCCTGTGCCTGAAATGGTAAGAGAAGTCCTTGAAAAGAAGGTAGATATGGTTGTAGGCGACAGACTTTCTTCAACATATTTTACGGAAAACAAAAGACCTTTCCATAACTTTGGTAACTCTATTGTAAGAGGCTCCATAAATATGCTTTTTAAAAGTGATATTAAGGATATAATGACAGGGTTAAGAGCTTTCAGCTATAGCTTTGTAAAAACATTTCCCGTACTTTCAAAAGGCTTTGAAATTGAAACGGAAATGACTATTCATGCCATAGACAAAAATATGTTTATAAAAAATGTAGTTATCGACTACAGAGATAGAATTGAGGGCAGTGAGTCAAAACTCAACACTTACTCTGACGGCATAAAGGTGCTTATGACAATAATAAGGCTTTATAAAAACTACAAGCCATTTAAGTTCTTTGGGTACATATCTCTTGTACTAATGTTGCTTGCAATAGGTTTCTTTGTTCCTATAGTTATAACATACCTCAAAACAAATGAAGTACCTAACTTCCCTACTCTTATAGTATGCGGCTTTACTGCCATAGCAGCAATACAATGCTATTTCAGCGGTATGATTTTATCTACTATTGTAAGTAAGGAAAAGCAGGATTTTGAATACAAATTAATGCGTGTATCCAAAACAGAAAATGAAGACTAATTTTTAAGCAATCAAAAGAGGCTGTCGCAAATTAGTGTAAAAAAACTAATTTGCGACAGCCCCTTTGTTATAACCAAAAAATAAAATAAACTA
>CABVEG010000200.1 GCA_902497185.1 uncultured Eubacteriales bacterium
CTACATTTAGGCTGATGCAGCTTGTAGGGGCGTGCATTGCACGTCCGCTGTACTTAACTTTTAAAGACAAAATATAATTTAGCTTATCTTTGCAGCTACAACGGACGACCACTGGTCGCCCCTACATTTAGGCTGATGCAGCTTGTAGGGGCGTGCATTGCACGTCCGCTGTACTTGGCTTTTAAAGACAAATTAATGTTTATTTCACCAAAAGGTGAAATAAACATTAATTTAACACACCACAGCTACCAGCACCGTCATATCATCTCTAACATTCCCCTTATAATTTTCCTTTGCTTTCTCAAGAATATTCTCGGCAATATACTTTGGGTTATTATTTCTCCTATTTTTAACCACATCTTTAAGCCAATCCTCATTTCTGACGGCACTTCCCTTTGAATCTATTACACCATCTGTCATCATAACAATAACATCCCCGCTCATAACATTTCTGTTAAATACTTCTCTGTCCACCTTTCCAAGTATACCTACAGGCAGGGATGATGAACGCAGTACTTCAACACTTCTCCCCCTTGCAAGCATTGTTGATACTGCACCAATTTTAACAAATTCTGCTTCACCCTTATACAAATCTACCGTACAAATATCAAGAGTAGAAAAACACTCCTTTCCCTCGTCTAAAAGCAGTACTGAATTAATTGCATCTAATATGGTTTCTCTGTTAAAGCCTGCTGTTGCAAAGTCTTCATACATTTCAATAGATGCGGCGCTTTCCTCCCTTGCAGCCTCACCACTGCCCATACCGTCAGCAAGAGCAAGAAGATATTTACCCTTGTCAAGCTCCATATAGGTGTAACTATCGCCTGAAATACTGCTGTCATCTTTATGAACACCGTTTGAATATACATTAAGCCTTAGCTTAGGCTTTTCCACAAGATGCAAAATACAGTCCTTGTCCTCAATCACACAGCTGTTATTTACGTTTATAAAGTCAATATCCAAAATTTCCCTTAATCTGGGTATTATACTTTCATTGCAGCTATTGCAATTATGACAGTTTTTAAGGGTAACATAAACTTCAAGTCTGTTATTAATGTAAACTGCTATGGCGCTTTTGACCATTTTGCTTGTAAGTCCTTTGTAAATATTGTTGCTAAGCTCTCTGTCAATATTCATATCAAGAGTAACCTCCTGCATCAGCTCCTCAATTACTCTGCCTGCATCAGATAACTGCTGAACTGCCAAAAGTTTTACACTTTTTATTCTTTCACGCCATATTTTTTGTTCTTTATACATATCAATATAGCCCTTTGCCGAAGCAACGATTTCATTTGAGTGTGAACAGCATGAAATAAAACTATCACTTAGATCCTCGGCTGACACTTCTCCAACCTCAAGCCACATACCTATTGCATTGTAAATAGCTTTATATGTATTTACACAGTTTTTTTGCCAGCAATTTTCAATATTTCCACAGTCCTTACAGCTTATTTCCGTTATTCTGTCAAATATTTCACGTCTTTCCTCCTCGCTGTTATCGGGAACGACGGCAACATAAGCCTTTTGACAGCTTTTAGACACTCTTTTGAAAGCCGCAGAAACAGTTTTAAGCCTTTCCCCAACAATACGTTGTACTTCCTTAGGGTATTCCTCTGTTTGATGTGCATCCACATCAATAATATTCAAAATACCAATATTTTCACGAAGTATAGTATTGAGGGCAACTGCCAGAACTGCTTCTACCACAGACATCATCGCAAAAAACAGTGAAAAGTCATAATACATAGCAAACATAAGTCCGCCTGTCAATATAGCAAGACCTGCCGTATATCCCTGCTTATATTTATCAGTGCCTAATAAATTTAAAACACTCATAATAGCCAGAGCAACAACATATCTTGAAATATACATTCGGTCTGACACGGATATAAGCCCAAGCATTGCCGACACTGCTATTGTATAAAAACCCGACTTATAGCAAAATACAGAGGCATAGCCTATAATAATAGGATTCACTATGCCAAAAAGCTCCAGTCTGCCAAGCATAAAGGCAATTACACCATAAGTCAGCTTGTAGCTTTTTGCCCATTCCCTTAATTTACTCGTCATTTGTTAAAACCTCCTTACAGGAACAGTATAATATTTTACACTTCCCTTATTTGTCGAAGGAATACCGGTATTAAAAAAAATTTGCATTGAAATATTGACATTGTTTTACTTTTGGATTATCCTTTTTATAATTGGAGGAGATAGATTATGAAAATATTATATGAAGACAAATACATTTTAATTGCATACAAGGAGGCAGGAACTCCCTCACAGCCTGATAACGGCAATGAAAAAAGTCTTGTTGAAATGGCAGAAGAATACACAAAAGCACCTGTTTATATAATGACAAGGCTCGACAGACCTGTAAAAGGGCTTGTGCTGTTTGCCAAGGACAAGCTGACAGCAGACAAGCTGACTAAAATGATACAAAATCATCAGATAACCAAAATATATCACGCCTTAGTATGTGGAAAAGTCGAAAAGATAGGGCATATTGAAAACTATATTATGAAAAATGCAAGGCTAAACATATCAAAAATTGTAAATAAGGGGAATGTAGGAGCAAAACTTGCAGTTTTGGACTATAGGCTTTTAGAAGAAGATGATAATGTAAGTAAGGTAGAAATAAATTTAAAAACAGGCAGACATCACCAAATAAGAGTGCAGTTTGCCTCAATAGGTGCACCCCTTTACGGTGATGTAAAGTACAACAGTGAATTCAAACACAAAAGAGGAACTATGCCTGCACTGTGTGCCTGCCGCCTTACATTTAAGCATCCTGTTACAGATAAAATAATAGATATAGAAATAGCAGATGAACTAAAAAAATAAAAAATGGCTGTTTCATAGTGTAGATTTTTTTGGATTCACACTATGAAACAGCCTTTTGAATTACTTTACAGGTTTCTTTGGTGTCTTTGGCTGATAAGCGCCACACTCAGTATAAGGTTCATAAATTCTTGTGGTTAAACTATCAATGAACTTAACAAAGCCCTTTTCCATTTTATTTAACATTGTAGATCCTCCTTTCCTTGTAATATCCTATAACTGCCATAATTACAACTATCATAAGTGTAGCTGTAATTATATCGGCATATTTATTGTTAATAAAATATAATACTAAATCAAAAACAATAAAAATATTATACACAAAAAAGGATATAACCTTATATTTTTTTTGAAGACTTTCCTCCAGTATTTTATTATGATTTTGCACCGGACAAAATATATTAATAACTGCATTGCCTATAATAAACAAAGAAATTATTGTGACAAGCCATAAATCTCCAAAAAAACTAACATAGTACAAGTACATTATTATAAAATAAACCATCACTGAAACAAATTTGCATCTTAATGGAGTATCACAGTGATAACCCCCCATAAATTCTCTTGTTAATACAAACACTAATATAAATACAAGAGTTTCCTTAAAAAGTCCCAGTATAATACCTAAAATAATATAAATAGCTAAATTAATTAAACCGGAAACAAATGAAAACAGACCGAATGTATACCATTCTTCAAATTCCTCAGTTATAATATTTTTTCTTATCCATCTCTTTACAACCAAATTACATATATACTCTATACCTGTTAAATTGTCCATTTAAACAAACTCCGCAAATATATATTCTTAACTGTTATAAGGCAAATAAGCTGAAACACAAAATGTATCATCCCTATTGTATATATCTAAAATACCGTTAAGTTTACTTATATTTTCCCTAATAATAGGTAAACCTAAACCATGATTTTCCGCATCAGCTTTACTTGTAACAAGATCTGCATTGTTAAAATCCTCAACACTGTTTTGAACTGAAATATTAAAATATCCCTGTTTTTTTCCAATGTTAATAATCATATCACCATAGGATTTTGTATTTTCAATAGCATTGTCCAAAATATTACCTACTATTGAGCACAATTCATAATCATTTATTTTTGGCATTATCACACTCTTGTCCACTATAGTTTTTACATTAATAAACCTGCTATTAGCAACTTCAATTTTACTGTTGACAAGATAGTCAATTACAGGGTCATTTAATGAAATATATGTAGATATATTTTCCACACTGCCTGCAATCTCATTAATATAATTTTGGGCATCTTCA
>CABVEG010000201.1 GCA_902497185.1 uncultured Eubacteriales bacterium
CTTAAGGGTAGTCGCATATCACCTATTTATGATGATACCCTTCCTGCTTTAATTAAAGAACAGCGAAAAAATACACAGGTTACAGAAAATCAAGAGTTGTTAGATGATAAACTTTTTAATAGTCCCTCCTATGCTGCTATGTTCGTAATCGGAAAAAGTGCTAACGGGCTAACCTCTTGGAAAACCAAAGACGGCAAGACCTTAAAGGATTTAGAAAATTCTAATTAACACAAATAAAGCCACTCGCTACAATAAAACAATACGTGTGGCTTTATTTGTATTCCATTTTTGCCAAAAGGTATAACTTTTTAGCAAAACACCTATTTTAACACTTAGGGGGGGGTAAAGATGTTCCCTCTAACCTATTTATTTTCCTATAAAACACACACTTAAATTTTCAAAAAACTCTTGTAAACCCCTTATTTGCTGCCCTTTCTTGCTCAGCAGACAAACCGTCTCAACGTGATAGGTCCTCGGAAACATATCTACACACTGCACCTTCTCCACCTTATATCCATTCTCCTCAAACACAATTAAATCCTTAGCCAAAGAGCTAGCCTTACAGCTGACATACACAAGTCTATCTGCATCAAAATTAATAATCTTAACAATAGCCTTAGGATTTATACCCTCTCTCGGCGGGTCAAGTATTATCAAATCCGGCTTATCTTCAAGCTCGTCCACCATATTAAGCACGTCACCTGCAATAAACTCACAATTCTTAATACCGTTAAGCTCTGCATTTACCTTAGCCGCCTCAACAGCCTCTTCAACAATTTCAATACCTATCACCTTATCAGCAACAGGGCTCATAAGCTGGGTAATGGTGCCTGTTCCGCAGTAAAGGTCAAATATAACATTATTTCTGTCATATCCCGCAAAGTCCCTTACCGTTGAATAGAGAACCTCTGCCCCTGCCGAATTGGTCTGAAAAAATGAAAATGTGGAAATTTTAAAATTAAGTCCCAAAAGACTTTCATTAAAATAATCCTGTCCATACAAAGTCCTTATTTCATCAGCCTTAACAACATCTGCAACACCATCATTTATAATATGGCTTATACCCTTAATTTCTCCCTCAAGTTCAAGGGATAAAAGCCCGTTTTTCAAATTTTCCAAATCAACTGCAAGCTCAGATGTTGTAACAATATTTATAAGTATTTCCTTTGAAAAGTGACCTCTCCTTACAAGAAGATGTCTTAATGTTCCGGTATGTTTATGATAAAACTTTTCTCCCGATTCTTTAAAAAAATTCAGAGCGCAGCTTAAAATCTTTCTTATATCAGGGTCTACAATCTGGCAGCAGTCAGCATTTACAACCTCATAATTACTTTCTCTTTTTCTCATACCGAGAGTAAGCTCTCCCTCTTCACCATTGTCCCCAAAACTAAACTCCATTTTATTCCTGTAACAATGAGTATCGGGGCTTGCCTTTATACCCATAAATTCATAATCTTTAATTCCGGCTTTATTTAAAAGGTCAAGAACCATTTTCTTCTTTATTTCAAGCTCTTTTTCATAGCTTATATTCTGATACGTACATCCCCCACATTTGCCGAAGGCTATGCACTCGGGTTCAATTTCATATGAAGCCTTTTTCAAAACACTTCTTAACCTGCCCTCATATTGCTTTCTCTTTTTCTTAACATCAGCAATAATGGTCTGTCCCGGCAAGGTATTTTTAACGGCTACCTTTTTATCCTCCCATATTCCGACACCTTTATTGGGAAACTCTATATCTGTTATTTCAATTTGTGTATTAGGATATTTTTTGCTCATTATATTAACCTCATAAAATATATTTGTTTATATTATATTGAAAAACAGTTATAAAGTCAACAATTCAACAGGCTGAAAACAATTCTCTTCATTAATTTTATAATTTCATTTAAAGTGTGGTATTAATATAATTTGTCTAAAAAACAACAATATATTTTATAATTTGTACATAAATTTTGAAATTTTGGACACAGAGTACAACAATTCCATTAAAATTTATGATAAATTTAATAAAAAGACAAAAAAATAAACATTATGTCTAAAAAGAAGGAGGCTTTACTATGAGTGAAGAAAATAATTTTGATGTAATTGAACAGATAAACAAAAGAAAAAAGCTCAAAATGCTGCTATGTGCCTGTGCAGCGGGAATATTTATTATAATTGTACTTGCTGCATTGTACAAAAACTGTATAATTGTATCTCACAAATGGATAGACGCTACCTGTGAGCAACCCAAGACCTGTGAACGATGCGGATTGACGGAAGGAAACGTCTTACCTCACACTCTTTCAGAATGGATAGTTGACAAAGAACCAACCTGTACCGAACAGGGAGAGAAGCATTGTGTATGCTCTGCCTGCGGTAAAAATGTCAGCAAAAAAATAGATGCAAAAGGTCATAACCTTGGTGAATGGGTGACTCAAACAGCTGCTACCTGCTCTGCTACAGGAGAAAAAGTTCAAACCTGTACAATATGCGGTTATAAAAATACGGAATCCATACCCAAAACAGAACATACTTTTACAGATGATAAAATAACTACATATGCCACTCTTTATTCTCAAGGGCAAAAAACGCAAAAATGCACTTTATGCGGAACAACCATTGATGTTGCATATAGCCTTTCAGATACGGAAAAAGCAAATATAAATCTGGTTATGAACGGTATAATTTACAGTCATCCTTCAAAAACCGTTGGTGATGCTTTCAACGCATTCTTTACCAATCCTACCTGGTATGCAATGGAAAACGGTAAATATGTATGTTGCAGCGGAGGCTGTACATATTACGGAGAACCCACTACAGCAATAATGGGATTTGAGGTATACGGAAACAATTTTGAACTTGGTGCGCTAAATATAGACGGAACAACCTATGATGATATAATTAACATAAACTCATTTTTAAATACGGTATTCGGATATTAACAGTACTTAAATAAAATCTAATATCTAACTAATTAACAAATGTACAAAGAGACTGTGGTTAGAGCCTTACAAAAACCATCGACGTGGTAGGAGGTAAATACTAATCCACAGTACCTTATACATTATAGCATAAGTCCTGAATTAGGGCTTTAAACACTATAACTATATAATACAAGGAGGAAAAGAGTGAAAGCAAAATTACTTGAAAACGAACAGCTTGTGAAAGAAGGAGGTGCAACCTATTTTAACGAATTATTATTTGGTCTAAGTGCAGGAGGAAGGCTTTATTTAACAAACCAAAGATTGCTGTTTGAAGGTCACAGATTCAATATTGGCAGGAAATCAGTTGTAGTATATGTAAAAGATATTATAAGCTGCTCCACAGGATTCCCTAATACATTAACTTTGCTTACCAACAGAAATGAAGAATTTACATTTTCAGTATACGGTAAAAAGGATTGGCAAAACAAAATAAATGAACTTTTATAAATAACAACTATAAAGGAAGTGATAATTATATGTATATATGTTCAAAATGCGGTAGTAAGTTTGCTTCTGATGAATTAAAGATGGTAGCTCCTAAGTGTCCTAAATGTGGAAACAAAATGAAATATGCTGATTCCATAGAAGAATACACTAATATGCAGGAAGAAGCTGCTGCTATTGAGGAAAAAGCCGCTGCTATGGAGAAAGAAGCCATTGCTATGGAAAAAGGAGATAAATCTATGTACAATAACGGGCAATATGTAGCTAATAAGCTGAATGGATTTGCAAAAGTTTTTTGGTACCTTGGATTAATAAGCAGTGCTATAATTTTTCTATTAACTATGATCCCTGTAATAAGTTTAGATTCTTATTATATGGAAACATCTGTAAAAGTAACTACGATCTTAACTACTACAATAGTACTCATTATAGTAATAATAATGATTTATTTCTGGAAACTTATGCTTATGGGCTTTGCTTCAATTATTGAAAACACGGCTAAAACAAATCAAGTGCTTGAAAAAATTCAAGAAAAGATTAAATAACATAACTTAAGGCAATTCATATGTATATGACTTACTGACAAATCAAAGTAAAGAGGATAATATATTAATACAATATTCCGGTAATGATTATTCAACATATGACTTTCAGTTAATTGAAGTATACTAAAATACTTAATATTCAGT
>CABVEG010000202.1 GCA_902497185.1 uncultured Eubacteriales bacterium
AGTCACTTCAACAAGCTTTCTTGCCTCATCGCTTACATTTCCTATCATATACATTCGGCTCATATCAGAATAATAGCCATTTAAAATAGTTGTAACGTCAACATTAATAATATCGCCATCTTTTAATATAGCATTTTTACTTGGAATACCATGGCAAACCACGTTATTAATTGATGTACAGCAGTGCTTTGGGAAATCACCGTATTTATAAGGGGCACAAATACCCCCTGCCTCAGTAGTCATATTGTAAACAAGCTCGTCAATTTCCTCTGTAGTAATGCCCTCCTTAACAAAATCATCAAGGGCGTCCATAATGGCTACGGAAATCTTTGCACTTTCCCTAATACCCTGTATTTGTTCAGGATTTAATATAAGATGTCTGTCGGGTATAGGATAAGCTCCCTCTACAAACTCTTTTAAATTTTCTTCATCGCTTCTTTCGTGGCAAGCCTTGTATTTTTTTCCACAGCCACACCAACACTTATCATTTCTGCCTATTTTAAACATAATTCTACCTCGTTTCTGTAAAATTCAACTACATCACTATAATCTTTTTCTTCTAGGAATTTTCTGCCTCTTTCATTTGAGGTATATATACCCTTATCAACTCTCACAAAAAAATCATAGTGATTTTTAATTAAAACATTTTTTATATTGTCCTTACATTCTCTTGTTTTTATTGTACCGTATTTTTCTATGTAGCATAAGGCAGCTATAACACTTTCCTTATGTGCTGTCACTATCTTTTTTCTTGTCTGCCCACCTAGGTTAAGGGACATTTTTCTGACACTGACTTCTTTTTCCACGCCTTTGCGTCTTGCCTTTTTAGCACTTGTATCCTCTCCCCTTGGCTCAAGAAGTAAATCAACTCTTTTTGTTGAATTTAGCACAACTAAAAGTCCGCAGTCAAGTGCCTTTAAAATATCAAGCTTTTTTGTAAATGCTCTACTCCTCATATTTTTAGGTCTTGGAATAACGGCGTAAACATAAGGTGTCATTTTCTTCCTCTGTACCAGCTGATATATTAGCTCAATAGTAAAACCTCTTTTAAGCTCACAAATAACCGTTATATCGCCTTTAGTGGCAACAACGTCACAATCTCTTACTTCTGCATCAACCTTAAACCCTAAATCTGCAAAATATTTCTGAACAGGCAAATATAATTCAGTTTCACTTTTTATCATTATTTGTTACCTGCCATAAAACTTTCAATTTCATCAACAGTTCTTATAATATCCTTTGACAATACTTTGCATCCGTCACTTGTCACAACAATATTATCCTCAATTCTTATGCCAATCTCCTCTTCGGCAATATATAAGCCGGGTTCTACAGTAAATACCATACCCTCCTCAAGTATTCCCTCATTGTGTCTGCCAACATCGTGAGTTTCAAGCCCAAGCATATGACTTACACCGTGATAATAGTATTTGCTTACTTCCTCATCACTCTTTATAAGACCTATTTTATTTAATTCAACAGCATAATGCTCTTTTAATATTTCATTTAATCTCTTAAATTCAAGTCCCGGCTTAATAGCTTCAATAACCTTTTTCTGCCCTTCTAACACTATGTTATAAATTTCCTTTTGTCTTGGAGTAAATTTACCGTTTACAGGAAAAGTTCTCGTTATGTCACCATTATAGTATTCCCACTGGGCACCTACGTCAAATAATATAAGATCATTATCCCTTGTTTTACAGTTGTTATCGGAATAATGAAGTACTGTACCGTTTTTACCGCTTGCAGCAATAGACTTAAAAGCAAAATCCTTTACACCGTTTCTCTTTAATTCAAAGTCAAAATATGCCTCTATTTCATATTCCATCATACCCGCCTTTGAATTTTCCATCATAGCATAAATACCCTTTTTAGTAATATTTATTGCCTTTTCTATTTTTTCAATTTCACATTCTTCTTTAATCATTCTAAATTCGGCAATTATATTATGAACATTTATAAATTTAATATATGGATAATTTTTGCTTATTCTGTCACTTAAATTAAAGGCATCACCAACAGTAATAAAATCCCTGTTTTCAAAATCCATATAAACATTTTCAATTCTCTTGTTAAACATAATTGATGCAAATATTTCATCAAACTCATCTAAATAAGACACATTTGAAATTCCGCTTATATTTCTGACCTCATCAAGCAGCATTACTGCGCCAACCCACTTAGCCTTTACCTCATCATATCGTTCAATAAAAACCGTTGTTTCACAAGCATTACCCTTTTTATATAAAACAACCGTCATATTTTGTCTGTCAAGTCCTGTCATATAATAGAAGTTTCTAAGAGGAGTAAATGAATAGTTTTCATCACCAAGCTTTTTAGGCGCCTTACCGCTGAAAAAAACAGCTATAGAATTATCCTCCATTACATTATATAATTTTTTCCTGTTATTTTCAAAAAATTCTTTATCCACATAATCAGCTCCAATCTAATTTATTATATTACTATTTTAACTTTTTTTCAATATAATTAATTAAATCTCCAAGCCTGAATTTTACATTGACATTTTCTATTTCCTTAATTTCATCATTAGTTATATGCTCACCCTCATTGTCTATTGACAAATCCATAATTCCAAGCCACAGCCTATTTTCACTTAAAAGCATAATGCATAAAACAGATAAATAAATTATTTTTTTCATTATTCAACACCTCATACAAAGTATTGACAACTAATAAAAAAATATACAAAATAAGGAACTGTTATATTTTAAAACCCATTATGAGGCATAAAAAAAGTTCGGCAAAACCGAACTTTTTTTCAACTTAATCTCTTCTTCTTCCTACACCAATAATTGCCAATAATCTTAATAACTGAACAAGTGATGATGCGGCAGCAGCAACATAAGTCATTGCGGCAGCACTTAACACCTTTCTTGCTCCACTAACTTCATTTGGTTCAAGATAGTTATAATCTCCAAGCATTTTTAATGCTCTTGACGATGCATTAAATTCAACAGGTAATGTAATTAACTGAAATGCTACAACAACAGCAAATAATACGGCACCTGCAAGAGCAAGAGAATAACTGTTAATAAGACCGCCAATTAAAAGACCTATAATAAATAAAGGCATAGCAAATTTACTGCTGAAACTTACAACAGGGAAAATAGCCGAGCGTAGTGTTAATGGCACATAACCCTTTGCGTGCTGTACAGCATGACCTGTTTCGTGAGCAGCAACACCTAAAGCAGCAATACTTTTTGAGCCATATACTGAATCAGATAGTCTTAAAACCTTTTTAACCGGGTCATAATGGTCAGTAAGACTTCCTCTTATATGCTCAACCTGAACATCATAAATACCATTTTGGTGCAAAAGCATTTTTGCAACGTCAGCACCTGTGTAACCTCTTGAATTTGCTACCTTTGAATACTTGTTAAATGTAGATGTAACATTACTCTGTGCTATCATACATACAACAGCCATCAGAATAACAATTAAATACCAACCGTTAAACCCATACCCATAGTAATAAGGCATAAAATATAAAAACATACACTAACCCCCTTTTCAATCTGTAAGTATATAATACAATGCAATTATTAAAAAATAACATATAAATTACTTACTATTAAATTAAAATTTTACCAACTTTTATTTCATGACCTCTCATATAATCGGCACAGTTCATTCTTTTACCGCCTTTAGCCTGAATTTCCGTTATCATAACGGCACCGTTACCTGTTTTAACTATAAAGCCACGTTTTTTATCAACTGCAAGAATTTCGCCATTTTCACCATTTTCATAACCTTCAACAATGTCTGCCTTAAATATTTTCAGAACATCATCACCATATTTAGTATAAGCCGCAGGAACAGGATTAAATCCTCTAATTTTATTTTTAATTTCCTTTGAACTCTTACTCCAGTCAATAATTCCCATTTCCTTTGTTATCATTGATGCATAGCAGCTAAGTGAATCGTCCTGCTTTTCAGCCTTAACTTTACCATTTTCTATTAAATTAAGTGCCTCAATTAAGGCTTCTGCACCTACAGGAGCCATTTTATCATGTAAGGTTTCATAGGTATCCTCAGGATCAATTTCAATTTCCCTTTTAAGTATCATATCTCCCGCATCACA
>CABVEG010000203.1 GCA_902497185.1 uncultured Eubacteriales bacterium
ACTTTTTGGAAAAAATATTATAGAATTAAACTTAGAAACATTAATATTTTAAATGGTCTATATTTTTTGATTTCGGAAGTGTTTAATACTATGTAATAATTAAATAATGATGAAAATTATACTGAATTAAAACCTCTAAAAAAAGATAAAAATAAAGAAGTAGGTGTTAATTATGGATAAAAAAAACGCTGATTATAATATTCAGGATGAAATAGAGGTTCAGGAAACTGCGGCACACAAGGCTGTTGAAATTATATCGGATATTTTATTTTATCTTCTTATTGTGGGAATAATTGTGGCAGCAATTATGTTTGCCGCCGGCAAGAGCCCCGGAAAATCATTGTTTGGCTACAGATATTATGATGTTCTGACAGGCTCTATGCAACCTGCTTATAATGTAGGAGATTTAATTTTAGTAAAGGTAACTGATCCATCGGAAATACAGGTTGGAGATCCTGTGACATTTAATCCGGGCTCTACGGATGATTCTTATCTTACTCATAGAGTAACGCAAAAGCTTGAAAACTATATGGGTACAGGAAACATCTGCTTTAAAACCAAGGGGGATGCAAATGAAACAGAGGATCCATTTGTTATTGACGGCAGCAGAATGATAGGCGTTGTCAAGATGAAGATACCCTTTGTAGGTTATTTGGTTCAGTTTGTTCAATATAATTATATTATTATAATTGTATTAATAGTACTTTTTTCTGTATTTTTTACATTGCTGAGAAAGCTAACGGAAATATCTGCCGAAATTAAAGCTCTTGAAAAAGCGGAGGAAGCAGATATTGAGGGCTCAGCAGAGGAAAATTGATTTATGACGGTGGTCAGTGCCGTTATACATAAATATATTAAACAAAAATTTTTAAGGGGGTTAAAAAATGAAAAAAAGTCAGGAAAAAAAGAAAAGGAAAATGCGTTTACTTGTAGCAACTCTTGGTGTATCGGCGTTAATCATCGGCGGTCTTACATTTGCGTGGTATTCAAGTAAGGATTCAGTAACTAATACCTTCCAGGCTAACGGAACATTTAAAACCGTTGTAGTGGAAAATTTTACTCCTCCTACAAACTGGGAGCCGGGTACAACTACTGATAAGGTAGTTCAGGTTACTAACACAGGTACTATTGATGCCTATACAAGAGTTCAGCTTGAACCAAGAATTTCTTTTGATGTTAAGCAAAAGAACGGTGATAGTTATGTAATAACGGATTTAAATGCAGTTGATGCAGCAGGTACTTATGCAACAGTAAATTCTTCTGCCATTGATGCAGCTGCTGCAGGTTTTACAAAGTATGACAGTAATGCATCATCTCCATTGGGAACTGTTCCTAGTAATGTAACATTATATGTTAAGGAGTCAACAGGAACAACTGATTATTCATCATCTACAGTTGCAGAAACTAAAAAATACGAGTTTTTAGGCTACTATACAGTGACAGCTCAGAATGCTGAAGGCAATAATGAAACAACTGCTTATGAATTGTACATAACTGTTGATAACAGTGCACTTAGAGCGGCAGGCTATGATTACAGTGATAATGCAGGATTTATAACAGTTACAGATGTAAACAATAATACATATCAGAGTACTCTTAAGTATTCTCTTTATAATGTTGAGCATAAGGATTCTACAGTTGAAACATCAATTGATCCATATGATTATGTTAATCTTAATTTCTATAACTCTGCTGATCCGACAACTGCTGATGCCACATACTGGTATGAAAGCACAGATTCAACAGGCAAGGTATATTACTACTACAGAAACAAACTTGTATCAGGTGCTACAACACAGCCGTTGCTTGATAGTGTAACATTTAAGGATGGCGTTGATATGAGTGATATTTCAAACTTAGTATTTGATCTTGATGTTAACAATATCAGCACACAGGCTATTATGGAAGCAGGTATACAGACCTTTGGCAAGGATGACAGCAATATTGATGAGGCTGACTTAACAAATGCCAATACCTTTGCAACAATTATAGCAACTGCCGATCAAAACTGGCAGTCAGATTTCAGCAACACAAACCCTTGATATTAACTGATGTTAATAATCAAAATTAATATGTACAAAGGGAGACGGAGCTTTCCGTTTCCCTGCATATTTTTATTGGCTGACAGGCTTTAATAAGTGTAAGAAATATTCTTAAATTTATTAATGCTTATCAGTAATGCTTAATAGGGAAGGTGAAGCCATGAGCATAAACGGTAAAAATATAAAAAAAATATTAACTGTAGGGGTAATTTGTGCTTTAATGGCTATTATTGTTTATGCCATTACCTCATCAGTTAAAAATGCGAAAAATGTATTCATACCAAGTGAAACGGTAATTGAGGTATGGGAAAATAATGAAAAGGTAAATAATTCAAATGTTGTTACCCTTAGCAATGTATCGGGAATACTTACAGCTCCAAAGGCTGTAGAAATTAAAAATATAAGCGGTAACAAGGGTCAAGAGGTTTTTATAAGGGTATGTATGTTTCCAAAGTTTATTAATACAGCTTATGATTATCAGATATATATTCCTCACAATGATTTTAGTCAGGCAATATCTACTAACACCTTTGATATGGGTGATGTCACATTTACTCTTGCAGAAGATTGGAAATCTCATTGGATTTATGATAACGGATACTTTTATTATAATAAGGCTGTTGCATCAGGTGAAACAACAGAAAAGCTCCTTAAGTCTATTTCAATATCTGCTGATAAATGGAATGAATATAATAAAAGCGGAGCTGATTTGAAAATTACGGTTCTTGCCGATGCTATTCAGAGCGTAGGCGGTGCCCTTGAAAACAGGTGGGGAGAAGGCTTAGGTATTAAATCCAATGATAAGCCAAGACCTACGGAGGCCGATGCGGCTACTGCTATAGTATCAATGTTTAGTTCCGTTGATGAAAATGTACCTGTTCCCGACAATGCTGTATCTTCCTCAGCCTATGTCCTTACAGACTATATGAAGAAAAGAATTGAAAATATGGTTATAAGCGTAAATGCTGTTACGATTTATGAGTACGGTGAAGATAAAGAGTCTGAGGATGAAACCATTGCAATAGATAGGGAAGGCTCTTTGGAAAATAATAATCAAGAATGACATAATAATGCAGAGAAAGGGGGCTGCCAATATGTCAAGACTGTTAAAAAAGTTTAACCGAATACAGAAAATATCACTTGTTATGTTGGCGGTTGTGTTACTATGCCGTTTTGGGGGAGTAACAGAGGCTTGGTTTACAAGTGAGCATACAGTGATTAATCATTTTACGGGACACGAATATTATGTTGATATAGAGCTGGTAGAGCCTAACTGGGTAAGTACGGGGCAGCTACAGGCATCAGCAATGCAGCCCGGAATGGATATATTTAAGGATCCTCGTGTTATAAATATATCTCAAGACGAATGTATTGTCAGAATGAAGGTTGAAATTTATGATAAAAACGGGAAATTGAATGAGGACAGTGACAAATATAAGGCTATTTATGGAAGTATTGCCACGTATTATGGAGAAGGAGAGCCTGTTGTAGGTATGAGCAGTGATTTTAAGGAGCTTGACGGTTGGTTTTACTATACAGGCGGCAGCGAGTATTGTAAGCAGCTTAAAATGAATGACAGAACAAGTCCTTTGTTTACAGATGTGCTTATACCAAATAAAAAGAATGATTACGGAGTTTATTTTACAGATGGCTTTACCATAAATATTATGGCTGAGGCTGTTTTTTCAGTAAGTGACATATATACTGTGGCTGATGCAGCAAGAAAATTCGACGGCGAGGCTTTGAAAGCGGATAATGAGATTAACGGTGTAAATCTGTTTTATGATAACGTGGCATCAGACAGCGGTGTGAATGTTGAAAATATAGCAAAGGCTGAAAGTACAGCTGAATTTACTTCATAAAATACTACCGGGGAGGTGGGCTGATGAAAAAAAATATTTTGCTTGCCCTATTAATGGCAGCCTGTTTTACATCAGCAGTTTGGGGATATACATTACCTGACGGCGCTGTTAAAGGTCTGCCTAGGAATCTGATTGTTATGGACGAAAACGGAAATT